>JAHHQV010000057.1 GCA_020026175.1 Phocaeicola sp.
TCTGTAAACACCATATGTGCAGGAATATCTCCTGTACGAACCCTCCACTTCTTCTTTCCTTCGGGAGTAAAGCAATACAGGTAGCCAGGACTGACATAATTAGTGGCATCACATACAAAGAACTCTTTTGTCTCTGGATTTACTGCCACACCATAAGGAAGCTTTATCTCCTTTTCTGTTCCATCGGTTATAAAATTGTGGGAGACTATCTTTTCTTGTTGAACATCATACAACGTGTACGAAATCTCATTAGAACCACTGACTTTACTCCACTCTGTGCTTATCATATAAATGGAGTCTCCCGAAAGACACATTTCACTGACAGATATTCCCAAACTACCAACAACCTTATCAGTCTTCGAGTCTATAACAAAAACATCAGAGCCTGTTCCTTCGTAATCGCCACGCGAACTTACATATATCTTGCCATTTCTGTCTATCTCCATACGATGAAGGTTAATGGCTACATCTATGGTTTTTACAACGCTGAAATTCTCTAAATCTACCACCGATACCGTGCGGTCATATTCAGGGAAACGGTAACCTCCGGAATTTGCCACATAAAGCTTTCCGTCAGTTATTACCATTTCTTCGGGTTGATAACCTACCACCACTTCACGCTCTATCTGCAAGGTATTTACATCAAATTCTACTATCTTGCCCGGACGTGCTTCAGGATCTATCTGTACCGGACCTGCATAAGAACTGACATATGCCTTTCCATTGTTGAAACGGATATAACGACAATTGGTTATATCCACTTTACCAATATGGCGGGCTGTCTTCACATCCATAACCTCAACAAAATGTGAACAGTTGACTACTACAAACAATTTTCCGTCGTATATCTGAATGTCATTTCCTACATCTCCCAATTCCTTCACCACATCAGGATTACGTTCGGCATAGATATTGCGAATGTAGCTGCCCGAAGTGTAGTCATAATAATCAATAGAACACTTGTTGCTCCCCATATTTCCCTCATTAAGCAAAAACATTCCTTTAATCCTCTTAGAGCTGCCAGGATTGGAATCCATCTGTTCACCTTCGGAATGAATGACTGGAAGTTCTCCTCTGCAAGAATATATTGCAAGGGAAAGTAAAATCAAAAATATCTTCAAAAATGATAGTTTCATGTTCATAATACTCAAAAAAGACGATAAAATTAAAAACTATATTTCACTATCGCCTTAAAGTTTATTCCAGGCATAGGATAGCAAGATACAACCTCGTATTGTTGGTTGAAAAGATTGTTCACTTCCAAAGTAATCTTTAAGTCTCCCTTCTTCAATGGCTGGTTTCTGGCAACAGAAAAATCACTTGTGTACCAAGGCAACTGATAGTTTACAGGTATATTGGCAGACGATGAGTATCTTTCACCTGTATATATAAAACTATAATTGGCCTCCCAATTGCGGAAATTCAAGTTCAATGCAGCAGAACCGCTATGCCACGGTATATAAGGTATCTGTCCGCCATAAAACTCGTCACTCTTGTCTGTAAAATCTTGTGCCTTCTGATAAGTATAATTAAGGCGACCGTTAAGAAACAACTCCTTACCGAACTGCCATCCTGTCTGAACCGCTACATCTACACCACGTATTTTCACCAATCCGAGATTAATCATTGTCCAACGGAAAAAATTTGAAGTTGGAGTAGCAACTATCTTGTTTTCCACCTCATTATAGTATACGTCTGTCTGAAATTCAAGATGACGTAGCCATGTATCAGAAAAATTCTTGGTATATGTAAACCCTACATTATACTGATTTGTATATTCCGGATCCAAATCAGTATTGCCTACAAAAGTATAATACAAGTCATTGAGTGTAGGCATACGGAATATCCTTTTATAGAATGCTCTCAGATTGAAATCCACCTCCGAGAAAGGACGATATGAAACGATGGCAGTAGGTGTCCACTGAACCTTATCTTCGGCAGCCTTGCCATCAACTTTTGTTACATTGTCATGCACTATCGTACCAAGTACACTTGCCTGCATCTTCACCTTGTCGAAATCGAAAGCTGTTGCACCTGCCACAAGCGCAGTATTACGGCGTGGATAAGCAAAATCCTTAAGGTCGGCATTAAGAAGATTGAACTGATAGTCGGCAGAAACATTCACACTCCACCATGGGAAAATATTAACCCTGTTGGCTGCCGACAAATATACTTCATGCTGATAATAGTGATTGTCGGTATACATTAACGACTCATCCTTATTGGGATCTGCCAAATAATGAAGATAGTCGTATGCATACTTTGCATTTAACATAAGACTATATCTCTGCGAAAAATCTTTCTTAAACGAACCCTGAAAGAATGTATTAGTATCCCACTGACGGTCTTCGTGAGTAAACTTGTTTCTTACTATTGCTCCCGGATAACCTCTCTCGGAATTATAGAAGTATCCCTTGGCACGCCAATACCCGCCGTTTATTTTACCAAACAGGCCTCCTTCAATACGCACTGCATTAACATCACCGTTCTGACGCACTGCAGTAGTGTCGTATCCTTCCTTTACTTTATAAGTGAATTTATACTTACCCGTAGTGTACATATATTCGGCACTGATAGATGAAGAAACTTTATCACTAATCTTATGTTCCCAAAGTAAAGCAGGGTTAACTACTCCAAAAGAGCCAGTTTTGAATGTAGCTCTCACATGATTTCTCTCTTCCGGCTTGAAATAGGGAGTGCGCGACTGTAGATAGATGGAACCGGCAGAACCAAAGTCTTTGGCAGGCTGGAAAATAGCACTCTTCTGCCCGTTATAGAGAGTTACTGTCTCCATATTGTCGAGCGAAAAACGACCAAGGTCTACCTGACCGTTCTGTGCATTACCCAACTCTATACCATCGTAAAACACTCCTACGTGATTCGTTCCCATACTGCGGATATTTACTGTCTTCAATCCTCCTACACCACCGTAATCCTTTATCTGTATACCGGAAAAATAACGTAATGCATCGGCTACATTATGAGAACTTAACCTCTGCAACTGGCTGCCGGACAATTCCTGTACAGGAATAACCTCTTTCTGAATACGGCGCACGGTAACAATCACTTCATCCAAGTGTTGCAAACTATCAAGCCTACTTTGCGATTGTACAGGTACAACAATACCAATAAGAATAATACAAAGCGACAATACATCCTTGATGAATTGTTTGTACATACAAAATAATTTTACATTAAATATTTTTATACCATCCATCCTAACCCTTGAAGATAGATGACAAAGAAATATGGCAGGTCTTCTGACTTACTCCCTTTTCGAAGCCTTCCCAATGTAGCTACATCAGTGGCAATGGATGTCTCGAAAAGTTTGATAGAGTTTCACAGCAGCAGGACTGTCCCGGATTTACACCGGATTCCCTATTAATTCTTTCTCCGAACCGGAGTCAGAAACCATTTCTGAGACAAAGATAATACTTTCTGCAATCATTGCTATATAACATACTAAAGTTTTTCACAAGAAGTTTAAACAGATTACTGTTCAAATAATGCCCGCTTCATCTACAGACAACCGTATACAATAAAAAAAATATGGTTGTGCCTAAATAAAGACACAACCATAAACATTCCTTATTATAAGAATTTATCCAGTAAAACTACTTGCCCAAATCATCGTGTATATCTTGCTTGTAATTATATCCATAAGCCTTGTATATCTCCAACTGATGTTTCAGACGTTTCAAGAAATCATCAAGATTTCTATTTTGCGGCTCACTCCATTGTATTTCAGACAAAGCAGCAATACGTGGCATCATCTGCCATTCCATTTTCACACTATCCTTTGTCCATTCGGTCCATATACAGCCTTGTGCACCTATAATGTTCTTCTTCTGTTCTTCAGTAACATTTTCAGGAACAGGTTCAAAGTCGTATACTTTCTTTATACTACTTACCCCCTTCAACTTATTGTTTCTTGGATTGCTGAAGTAATAATTGGTTATAGGACAAACAATTGTCTTATGTCCGCTTTCTACCGACCTCACACGTGCCTCAGGACTTGTCCATGCCATTACAGTAGTAGACTTATTTGGATTACCTTCAAGTATTTCATCCCATGCCATCATCACCTTGCCACGTTTCTGGATTTCCTTTTCCACCTCACCCATAAACCATGCCTGAAGCTGGTTTTCCTTAGTGTGGTTCTTGGTCTTTTTCAATCCCAGTTCCTTTATTTTCTTCTGACACTTCGGACAAGTTTTCCAATGCTTTTTAGGACATTCATCACCACCTATATGAACATAAGAAGAAGGGAATATATCCATTATCTCATTGATTACATCCTTTGCAAAAGTCAATGTCTTCTCGTTTCCTGCACACAATACATCTTCAAAAACGCCAAAAGTAGTAGCCACTTCGTATGGACCACCAGTACAGCCCAACTCTGGATATGCAGCCAAGGCAGCTTGCATATGTCCTGGCATATCTATTTCGGGAATTACTGTTATATATCTTTCTGCAGCATATCTCACTATTTCTTTAGCCTCTTCTTGAGTATAAAAACCACTTACAGGAATATTATCCACTTCTTTGGTCTCCCAATCCTTCATTGTACCATTTCTCTTAGAACCTATTTCAGTAAGTTTAGGGTATTTCTTAATCTCAATACGCCAACCTTGATCTTCTGTCAGGTGCCAATGAAAATAGTTGATATTATGCAAAGCGAGCATATCTATTACTTCTTTCAAATAATCCACACTAAAGAAATGACGGCCCACATCAACCATAAATCCTCTATAGTCAAAACGAGGATGGTCTTTTATATTTCCTGCCGGGATAGCAGCAAGCTTTGTCCCGTCAGTAATAGGCATAATCTTGCTCAAAGTCTGTATACCATAAAAAACACCAGCTTCAGTCTTGCCTTTCAGAGTTACAAGATTCTTTGATACATTCAGTTCATAGCCTTCATCAAATCCTACCGTCTCATCCAAGCTCAGCTGTATAGCATCTTCATCAGCCTTGGTAGTAAGCTTTACTTCTGTTCCTGTAAGATGTTTGATATAAGAAGCCAGGAATTCAGCATTTCTCTTCATTTTTTCATTTCCTTCAGGATAACATATCTTTGTTGACCTATCTATTACAAAAGACATGCCGTCATTCTGCTCCACCACTTCAAAAGGCACTGGTATCACATTCAAGTCTCCCATCAGCACTTCTTTCTGTGAGCATGACAAAAAAACAGGCATCAACGAAGCACAACACAATATTAATCTATTCAATTTACAACTTTTCATAATACTTTTATATTTCTAATTAATTACCATCCAGGATTCTGTTTCCACAATCCATCCATCAATCCTAACATTTCATTAGTTATAGGATGCAAATAATCTCTATTAGGTTTGAATTGCCAGCCATCAGGCATAGATTTAGGAGATATAGGCAAAATATAACGTAAAGATTCTCCTTTACTTCCTGTCAAATAAATATTATTTCCGTCGGATAAATCATATTTCAACTCATCACCGTAATTTTCTGGAAGATTACTACCTATAAACAAGACTCCAGTAGGTCGTTTCCCTATAATAAGTTCTTCTGCAGCAGCCCAACGAAGAATATCCTTCAATCTCTTTCCTTCCAATGCTGTCTCAACTCTTCTTTCACGACGAACAACCTGCACATACTTATTCAAGTCTTTAAAAGGATAACTTGCATCTGTGTTATATTCTCTATCAAAATCTACACCTGGCATACCTACACGATCACGCAAAGGTTGCAGTATTCTCTTTATCTCCGAAGCATTAGCTTCACCATTCTGTTCAGCCAGTGCCTCTGCATGATTTAACAATATATCCGCATATCTGAATTGTATTGCAGGAGTTGAACCTTTGTATTCACTCACATAGTCACCAGTATAATCAATCTGTACATGTTTTAACATCACATAACCTGTTACGTTAGTACCAAAAGCTGTACCGTCTCCAGCCAAAGCAGGCCATTCCAAAATATAAGGATTAGCATCAGTCAAAGGTTTCATACGTTGTCCTGGGAAAGCAACAGTCTGTGCAAGTCTAGGATCTCTTTTCTCTGGGTCAAGTTCATCTGGATAATTTTCCTTCAAATTCATCAATTCATTACCAAATAAAGGCTTGCCGTCACGAGACAAATAATCATCTACTAAAGATGCACATATACCTATATTCCCTCCTCCAGTATTCAGATAACGTGTAACACTATTTCCGACTTTATCACCGTCATACATTTTAAACCATAATATTTCAGAGTTTGTTGTAAGATCTTGAGTATCGAACAGTTTACGATAATCACTATTAATATCTCCAGTGTTATGAATTTTCCATACTCCTCTACTTTCTATTTCTTTACATGCTTGTATTGCCTGTTTCAAGTAATCATCAATCTTGGCATTCAGTGATGCTTCATCCAAAGTATAGTCATAGAATTTCTCATTCTTTCCTTTTTCTTTCTGATAATGATAACGTTCCCATGTAGCTTCAAACAGAGCGACTTCACTTATCAAAGCACGTGCCACATCCTTATGAATTCTCATAGAAGAAGAATTATTCTTTTCTACCATAAGGTCTCTAGCTTCTCCCAAATCAGCAAGTATCTTGTCTACAATGAAAGTACGACTTTCACGTGGTAACATCATCTCGTTAATGTCAGGCTCCAAAGGTTTGTCCACCCATGCAAGTTCTCCATAATTCATTAACATATCATAGTAATACCATGCACGAAAATAAAACGCCTCACCCTTCAGTTGGGAAAACTCCTTGCTTCCACTTTCAGGACACTTGTCTATATTATCAAGCAGATAGTTAATGTTTCTCACATTTGTATATCCTGACATAGAAGAAGCGTTGCTCAATGCCATCTGTCCCATCAATCTCGTATTTGCAGAAATTCCGCTCATATTGTCGCTATTGCAGTCCTGTCCAGCTATACCACCTCCGCCGCCAGCCATGAAACCTTGTCCCATAAGTCCGCTTTCGTAATAACGGTCCACATAATTTCTTATCTCGCCAACACTTTGAAATGGATTAGTCGTAGAAAGAACTCCTTCAGGCATTTTATCCAAGTCATAACATCCTGTAAATCCTACAGATAAAGCAAATGCTAAAAGTATATTAATTTTTTTCATGTGTTTCAAATATTATAAGTTAACGATAAAACCTACAGACAAGACCTTGTTCATAGGATAGTTCTTACCTCCTTCACCTGTATATGTGTTAGAAGTAAATATAGCCTCTGGGTCAAACATTCCTTTCAATTTTGTGAAAGTCAGCAAGTTTTCTCCAGAGAAGAATACCTGTACTTTTTCAAGAGAAACCTTTTTAACCCAAGAATTAGGCAAGGTATAGCTTAAAGTCAGATTTTTCAATCTGCAATATGCAGCATTCTGCAAGTAGCGGTCAGTATCCTGAATATTCTTATTTTGGAAAGGACCTACACCACCTGCTGTATTAATATATGGTTTTGGATAATAAGCATTAGGATTGTCTGGACGCCAATAATCCATATGTTCCTTGAATACAGTTACCTGTGCAAATGGACCAAACCCCCAGAAATAAGCTCCACCAGGCATCCAGTCACGTTTTCCTACCCCCTGGAACATCATGCTCAGGCTCAATCCTTTCCAACTTATTGCACCATTCACAGTATACTGATAACGAGGAGTACTGTTTCCTATTATAGTCATATCACCCATATCTCCTACTTTATTATTACCACGGTCTATAATCTTTCTGCCGTCTGCTCCTTTCTTGCCGTCAAGATCCACATACTTCACATCTCCTGGTTCCCATAATTTTCCACTGAAAAAAGTCATGTCGTATTCCTTGTTATATGCATCGGCCTCTTCCTGAGTCTGAATCAATCCGTCAGTACGATAGCCCCAATATTCACCATACTTTCTTCCCTTATACCATGAACCTGCAGGATTTATATTTCCTTTGTTTGCATATTCTGTCACTTCGGTAGTCGCATCTGATATTGAACCTCCTATACTATATTCAATATCACTTCCTATTTTTCCTCTATAATTTAAAGACAACTCCCATCCTCTGTCACGCAAGTTGGCATTATTCTCCTGTGGAGCAGCAGCACCAAACATATCAGGAAAATCACGTCCCTTTCCAAGCATATCTTTTGTATCCCTTTGGAATATATCCAAAGAACCAGTCAAGGCATTTCCAAAGAATCCGAAATCAAGACCAATATTCTTACTTTCCACCTTCTCCCATGTAGTATTAGGATTTACAACAGCAGGAGGATTAGTAAACATATGACGTCCGTCATTGAATATATATTGTCCCAGACCTCCATTTATAGACATACTTGAAGCAAATGTATAAAGTTCTGCATTAGCCTGGTTACCCAACAGACCATAAGAAGCTCTAAGTTTCAGATTCGACAAGAAACCTTCGGCCTTATGCATAAACTTTTCACGATGTATATTCCATCCCAATGAAACAGAAGGAAAGAAACCCCAACGGTTACCCTTTGCAAAACGTGAAGAGCCATCATATCGTCCATTTACTTCCAATAAGTATCTTCCGTCGTAATCATAGTTTATACGTCCGAAAAATCCTCTGGTAGCCCATCCATTACGAGTATCTACAACTACCTTGTCGCCTGTACCCATACCAACATTAGGGTTTGAAGTAGAATACAACCCTGTTATAGAATTCTTCATCCAACTATAATCATTGTTTTCTTCCTGATAACCCGCCATTACAGTAAAATTATGATTGTCTGCCAAAGAAAACATATAGTTTGTATAAAGATTTATACTTTGGTATCTTGTATTGGCATAAGCACGTGTAAACTGACCATCAGCAGAAACATTCAGTTCCGATCTTGCTACTTTTGTCAAAGTCTTACCATCCTGTTCATAAATAAATGGAGCCACATTAAGGGCTTCATATTCCATATTCAACTGCTTGTAAGTATAATCAAAGAAAATAAACCAGTTTTTCACAGGTTGTAATTCAAGACCTGTTGTTATATTGAAACGGTCTCTTTGAGTATCTGTATATGTACCGCTCTGCAAATAAGGTATTAAAGACAATTCTGTAAAATGTCCATTCGGGTCTATAGGAGATACTGTAGGACGGAAACGGGCCAGACTATGATAAAATCCTTCTCCAAGTCCGCCGTCAAGACCATTTCCCTGATTAAATGGAGTTTTATTGTCAGAATGCATATATTTTGCATTGAATTTGATTTTCATCCATTTAGTAAGTTCAGATGAAATATTTGCATTTACTGTATATCGAGTATAATCCATATCAGCATATCTCAATATTCCATCTTCATTATAATAACCTGCAGATACATAATATTGGGCTTTTTTATTTCCTCCGCTAAAACTCAAGTTATGATTATGCTTAAAGCTGAAATTCTTGTAGTGCAAGTCAAAATAATCAGTATTACCAAGTCCAAGTTCCGAATTTTCGAAAGCTGCATTCAGAGACTGCCCTGGTTTCAGATCGGCCCAAGGATCAATGCTTGATGGATCTCTCATATACTGTTCTAACTGTGCTATCTTTTCTGGAGAATAAGCTCTACCTCCTGCTCCTGCATTATTCACACCATCATTCCAATATTTAACAAAATCAAGAGAATTGACCATTTCCGGAAGTAAAGTCGGAGCACTCCATCCAACTGTTCCTTGATAATTGGCACGCATTTTTCCCTCCTTACCTTTCTTGGTAGTAACAAGAATAACACCATAGGCAGCACGTGCACCATATATAGAACAAGCAGCAGCATCCTTCAAAACAGATATGTTTTCAATATCATTTGGATTTACATCAGAAAGAGACATCTCAACTCCATCTACCAGAACATAAGGAGAAGCATTCCCAGACAGGTTTCCTTGACCACGCAAAGATAAGGTACCGCTGGCACCAGGTCTACCAGAACTATTATTACTTACAGTCAAACCAGGAACCATACCTTGCAAACCTTGTGTAGCATCAACCACAGGACGAGTTTCAAAAGCATCTCCCTTTACAGACGAAACAGCACCTGTAAGATTTACTTTTTTCTGTACACCATAACCTACAACTACTACTTCGTCAAGTTCTTCTGCAACGCTCTTAAGAGTTATCTTAAGGTCTGTACCATTCCATACAGTTTCCACATTCTTGTATCCAATATAAGATACAACTATTACATCACCTTTATTTACATTTGGAATAGAAAAGTCACCATCAAGACCTGTTATGGTTCCATTAGTGGTTCCCTTTACAAAGACCGAAGCTCCAATTACAGTTTCACCTGCTTCATCTAGAACAATACCCTTACACTGATTTTCTTGTTGAGATAAATATAAATTTACTGCCTCAGAATGAGTTTCAGCATTGGCATAACCAACAGGGAATCCTGCCAATAACATAGTTATAGCCAAGAATTTTAATTCTGTTTGTCTCATAATTTCCTTTTAGAGTTAACAATATTTGTTTAGTATTTAGTATTTTCAACACAAAGGTAAAAAATGTCTTACAAACATCAAAGATTTTTCTATGAAAAATATAATATTAACATTGTTTCAAAAACAATCTAACTCTATGTAGTGATTTTGAAAAGAAATATCAATAATTTTCAAAGTATATTACAACACATTCAGAGATACACAAATATGGGGTGATAATATAATATCCACCCCACAAATTACTCTTTATCCCAAATATTCGCACAGTTTCTCAACAGCCCTTGCGCGATGACTTATCTTGTTCTTCACGGCGTTACCCATCTCGGCAAAAGTCTCGGAATAGCCTTCAGGCATAAATACAGGATCGTATCCGAAACCTGATCCTCCTCTCCTTTTGTTTATTATTTCACCATTCACGATACCCTCGAAGAGATGTTCTGCTCCATCTTCTATAAGGCAAATGGCAGTACGGAAACGAGCCTTACGGTTTTCCTTACCTTTCATTTCAGACAAAAGTTTGTTCATGTTGGCCTCCGAGTCGTGACCATCACCTCCCGCATAACGTGCCGAATATATACCCGGAGCTCCGTTCAGTGCTTCCACCTCAAGACCTGTATCGTCTGCAAAACAATCAAGTCCGTAATTATTATATATATATTGTGCCTTAATAGCCGCATTACCTTCCAGCGTATCTGCCGTTTCGGGTATGTCGGCATGACAATCTATATCGTTCAGACTAAGTATCTCAATTTTGTTGCCCAATATAGCTCTTATTTCTTCCAGCTTATGAGCATTGTTTGTTGCAAAAACAAGTTTTCTCATCTATTTATCGTTTTACGAAAAAAGCTCCGCCAGACAAATATACAAGGGACACAAACAACACCTTGAATATAGTCCTGCCGGAGCTTTTTATCTATATTGTTTTATTTCACTTTAATTTGGTCAAAACCTTCACCATACACTCCCACCACATTACTTTGAGAAATGAATGCATTAGGGTCTATATCCTTCACAAGGCGGAATATATCCAGCGATTCCCTTTTTTTGGCAAGTACAACCACTACTTTTATATCCTGCTTGCTATACCATCCTGTACCATCAAGAAGAGTGACACCACGGTCAACATTCGTTGAAATGGCTTCTGCTATCTCTTCGTGCCTGCGCGAAAATATAAGAAACTGAACCGACTGACGCGTACTGTTGATAACATAGTCGATGACTATACTCATGACAAACAGGACACAGAACCCGAACAATACCCTTCGCCAGTCATGGAATATAAAATAACACGAAGATATGATTATGATATCAAGATACATCATCATACGCCCCAATGTCACATCCTTGTATTTGTTTATAATCCATGCAATGATGTCCGTCCCTCCGGTACTTCCGTTATGACAGAACACAATGCCTATCCCAAAACCAAGAAGCCCCGCTCCTATCACACAAGCCATAAAGTCCTGTCCCTGTCCCAAGAACAAAGGCAAGTTTCCCGATTCATCTTCAAGCAGCCTCTGGAAAAACCACAAAAAGAACGTAAGCATGATAATGGCATACACCGTTTTTACGCTGAACCTCGGTCCAAGTATCTTCAAGGCAAATCCCAGGAATATGGCGTTGATTATGAAATAAGAAATCTGGATTTCCACACCAGTGGCATAATAAATTATAGCCGATATACCGGTTACTCCTCCAGTTGTTATCTGGTAAGGCAGCAAAAATGCTGCCCAACCTATAGCATAACAGACAAGACCAAATGTAATGGCCAGATAGTCTGTTGCCTCTCTACCAAGTTTTCTTCTTAATAAAGCTTCCATAAAGTCCTCTTTACGATTATAGAACCACGTTTACAATCTTCTTAGGAACAATAATCACTTTCTTAGGAGTCTTGCCTTCAATCCATTTCTGAGACTGTTCGTCCGACAATACAGCAGTCTGTATAGTATTGTTGTCGGCATCAGCATCAAACTCCATTGTAAACCTAGCTTTACCATTGAATGATATAGTATATTTTATGGTATCTTCCTTCAGATAATCTTCGTTGAATACAGGCCACTGTGCATCACATACAGAATTTTCGTTGCCGATTGCTGCCCAAAGTTCTTCTGCCATATGAGGTGCAAACGGTGCTATAAGGACTACAAGATTTCCCAAAACAGACTTGTTACAACATTTCAATGAAGAAAGTTCGTTCACACAAATCATGAATGCACTTACAGAAGTGTTGTAAGAGAATGTTTCAATATCTCCTGTAACCTTCTTGATGAGCTTATGTATTGACTTAAGCTCTTCTTTTGTAGCATCGCCATCCTGTGGAAGGAACTCGCCGCTACGGCTATAGAACAATCCCCAGAATTTTTTCAAGAAACGATGCACACCGTCTATACCGTTAGTGTCCCAAGGTTTTGACTGCTCTATAGGACCAAGGAACATTTCGTACATACGAAGTGTATCTGCACCATAGCGTTCTACAATCATATCCGGATTCACCACATTATACATCGACTTACTCATCTTCTCGACAGCCCATCCGCATACATATTTTCCGTCTTCAAGAATAAATTCGGCATCATTATATTCAGGACGCCAGTTTTTGAAGGCCTCAACATCAAGAATATCATTCGAAACTATATTAACATCTACATGAAGAGGAGTCACTTCGTGCTGGTCTTTCAATCCTAATGAAACAAAAGTATTGGTATCCTTTATACGATATACGAAATTACTTCTACCCTGAATCATACCCTGATTTACAAGTTTCTGGAATGGCTCTTCTTTTACACTTACACCAAGGTCGAACAAGAATTTGTTCCAGAAACGAGAATAAATCAAGTGACCTGTAGCATGTTCTGTACCACCTACATAAAGGTCTACATTCTGCCAGTAATGGTCAGCTTTTTCCGAAACAAGGGCATCATTGTTCTTAGGATCCATATATCGAAGATAATAGGCACTCGATCCTGCAAATCCAGGCATAGTATTAAGTTCGAGTGGGAATACCTTTACATTATCTATAAGAGAATTATCCACTATCTCTCCTTTTTCCACATCCCAAGCCCACTTGGCAGCATGTCCCAATGGAGGTTCGCCCGATTCAGTAGGAAGGAATTTGGCCACTTCAGGAAGTTCAAGAGGAAGTTTGCTTTCGTCTACCATATATGGCATACCGTCTTTATAATACACAGGGAATGGTTCTCCCCAATACCTCTGACGTGAGAATATAGCATCACGCAAACGGAAATTCACCTTCACACGTCCCAATTTATGTTCCTTCACATACTTCTTGGTAGTTGCAATGGCTTCCTTTATAGTCAGTCCGTTAAGGTTAAGGTCGCAATAAGGAACTGCACCTTCTTTAGGAGAGTTGCATACAATACCATCCTTTGCATCAAAGCTTTCTTCGCTCACATCACATCCCTCTACAAGAGGAACTATAGGAAGATTGAAATGCTTTGCAAATGCATAGTCACGGCTGTCGTGTGCAGGAACTGCCATAATTGCACCAGTACCATATCCTGCAAGTACATAATCGCTTATCCATACAGGAACCGATTCGCCTGTAAACGGATTAATAGCATACGAGCCGCTGAAAACACCTGTCACACGGCGGTCAGCAATACGTTCACGTTCGGTACGTTTCTTAGTACGATCAAGGTAAGCCTCAACTTCAGCCTTCTGGGCATCAGTAGTAAGCTGTGACACAAGTTCGCTTTCAGGAGCAAGCACCATGAATGTCACACCAAACATTGTATCTGCACGAGTAGTAAATATAGTGAATTCCATGTCGCTGTCCTTCACCTTGAAACGCACTTCGGCACCTTCCGAGCGACCTATCCAGTTACGCTGAGTCTCTTTCAGAGAGTCTGTCCAGTCTACACTTTCAAGTCCGTCAAGCAATCTCTGCGCATAAGCCGACACTCTGAGACACCACTGTCGCATCTTCTTCTGTACCACAGGATAACCTCCACGCTCTGACACTCCGTCTACCACCTCATCGTTAGCAAGCACAGTACCAAGAGCAGGACACCAGTTCACCATAGTCTCACCAAGGTAAGCTATACGGTAATTCATAAGTATCTCCTGCTGCTCTTTTTCAGATTTTGAGTTCCATTCCTGAGCAGTAAAGCAAAGTTCTTCGCCACAAGCCACATCAAGTCCTTCAGTACCATTTGTCTCAAAAGCCTTCACAAGCTGTTCTATGGGCTGAGCCTTTCCGCAAGAGTTGCAATAGTAGCTGCCAAACATCTTCTGGAAAGCCCACTGAGTCCAATGATAATAGTCAGGTTCGCAAGTGCGCACTTCCCTATCCCAGTCGAAACAAAAACCAATCTTGTCCAACTGCTCGCGATAGCGTGCTATGTTTGTGGCAGTAGTAACAGCCGGATGCTGCCCCGTCTGGATGGCATACTGTTCTGCTGGCAGACCATAAGCATCGTATCCCATAGGGTTCAACACATTAAATCCCTGCAATCGCTTGTAGCGTGCATATATATCGCTGGCAATATATCCCAGCGGATGACCTACGTGAAGTCCCGCACCAGATGGATAAGGGAACATGTTCAATACATAGAACTTCTTTTTTGATTCGTCTTCGGTAACCTTATAGGTCTTGTTTTCAACCCACCTCTGTTGCCATTTTTTCTCAATTTCTCTGAAATTATATTCCATATTGATGGTAATTATATAATTGATTTGTCGTTATTTATACATTCTCGTGCAAAGATAGTGCAAACCGAGTGAAGAGCAAAGCGAAAACGAAGTTTTCAAACTTCAGTAAATCCATCTATCATCTACCTAAAACCTTCTACAGTGTGTCCGGACATCCTATAAACCATGTATACATCTGTATATATAGATCCCATAAAATGCAGCCATACCCGACCATTGTATCCGGTAGCATTTGGAGACCCCATCATATACCTGTTTTTTGAACTTTCCCATGGCAGGACGTTTCTCACAGTGTTAAATAACGTTTTACAATACAACTATCTTTTATGAGATATAACTCATAGAAGTCTGTCATTACTTTATCATTCCAACAATCTTCGCTAACGTTGATTGTTTGAAAAAAAGATTGATTACCTGCTTGTTTTGCATAAAAAGAAAGATTTCTACTATATGATACATTTACCACTGCATATATTCTCAGGGATGAGCCAGAACTATACAGCTGATCTATAAACCGTAAAAATCCGGCAATGCAGTTTGAGCAATCTGCATTGACTATATACAGAAAATATAAGCCAGTCCTTTCACTTATGCTATCAGCTATTTCGTCGTAAAAAGACAATTTAGTAATAGGAACTTGTGGAGTTATAGTATCAATTCTTACCAATAAGGAATCTATTATGTTATATTTCTTGACCATAGATTCTCCAGATCTATAATGCCCACAAGAGAAGAGCAAACAGGTAAAGCAACATAAAAAGGAGATATAAATAATTCTTTTCATTTGTCAAGTACATATTTATAAAGGGCATAATTCCCATCTTCGTCAAATCCACTTAAATAAGCGGTTTTCCCATTTTCCACAATTGACATATTGAATATATAGCGGTCACAATGGTAAACTTTTTGAAGTTTTCCGTCCATACTTATTTTCAAAATCAAAGGGAAAAACTTAGGGTCTTTATTCTTTTCTATAGGAATTTCTGTTTCATAATAGAAACCATTATACAATAGATAGAAGCAATTGTTTATAATAGAAATAGCACTTGTAGCATAAGGTAACCATTCTTTAAATACAACTCCAGCATCCTCTTTCTTAACAACTTGTATTTTATCTTCATAATAATCAGGTACTTTGATGTTTTTAAGCAAATTTAGATTATAGTCATATAATTCTATATTAGGAGTATGAGCAGATGCATACAGAATTATAGAGTTTGATTCTGATACGGCTATACGTCCGTTTGTTACATTATATGGGTATACATCAAAGTCTGATGGCTTATATGGATTGACAATCATTTTTTTTAATGACGCCTTATGCAGACGTGGAACGTCAATGTTGATACCAAGCTTATCGTTTTTATAAGTATATGCGTTCAGCATAACAACACTGTCACTCTTGTACGGAGCAAATTCATGATAGTCTCCGGAATATTTAATGAAAAAAGGCTTGTAGTCTGGATAAAGAATGGAATCCAAGTTGACAAAAGTGAAACGGTCACGCATACCATCTCGGAGCACCAGTTTGTTTTCATTCAAGGACATTTGACAGAGAAGTAACTCTTCCGGACCTTCACCGTATGAAAAGAAGGACTTCAGCAGATCCATAGTACGCAAATTACGAATTTCTATAAGATTCTTCTGCGATTTTGGATTATTTCTTACTATCAGTAACGAGTCGTATACAAAGAAACGATTGGCATAAATCATTTCCTCGTCAAGATGTACTTGAGTTCCATGAATTTCTACTGCATGCTTTCTAAAATCTTCGGGGTAAACAATTGTGGTGGCATCACCTGATGTGGCTCTTTTACACCCCAACAATAAAAGAACACCTATCACATAGGATATGGTGTTCTTAAATGATAGCCAATGGTTAATATTCATTGATTTACTTCTTTATAAGTACCACTACATTTAATCATAATCTCACCTGTAAATACTGACTTATATCTTTCTCTACAGTTGTTTTCTTCTTCTCCATCGCATCGGAAAATAACTTTGCCATTTTTCATGACTTCGCAAGACGCTAATGATTCTATTTCACCTAATGTAAAGCGTACATGGTCAACAGAGTTACCAATATGAGTCGCTGTGATAGTTGCTGTAAGCAATATTATACCTGCAGCCAACACTTTTTTTGTTTTATTCTTCATGGCTTTATAGTTTTTGGTTACGCCCAAATATAAATATAAATATAAATATATGCAAGAAAACAACAATAAATTTTAAAGAATTCTGGAAACTGAATTAGTGTTGCAAAATAAAAGTTCATAAATCTTCATCAGACATGGCTAAAGTAAAAATAAAATCTGAGAGAATCACCCCTTTGGACGGAATATCTTCAATTATGGAGCAATTTGATGCTCTTTGATCGAATATAATTGACCCAACATTAGGTTTACGAAGTCGTACTATCGGTTATCTGTATAGTGAAATCTCGAGCCAGCGAAAGCAAAGTCTCAAGTTTACTTGAAAGATTTGCTGAGTGTAGACGAGATTATGCAAATACTCCGCTCCCTCATGTATGTGTTCTTTTATGGTGATTCGTGCATTGAAGCTGTCTACACACATCTTATGAGACATCTTCTACGACGAGCTGTATCAGGACTTTCATATTCAAATTAATTTCCGTCCCTGCCAAATAGATAGGGTGTTCAGTTGATTGTTCTTAAAAACATTCAAAAGAATACCTGATTAAT
>JAHHQV010000058.1 GCA_020026175.1 Phocaeicola sp.
TCCCCGACCGATGAGTTTTTATCAAAACGTTGCGTTTCTATTTGGATTCTTCAGTATAAACTAATTAACATCGTCCACTTTTTATAGTGGACTCATAGTTACATATTCTTGTTTTTTGTGTTTTACAACATATACCATCATCATGGTACTACTATCATGCCCAAAATCTATTACCATAACCTCAGAATGCCTCTAAAACCATCAGTTTAAATACTTTCGCATATATACCATCATAAATCAAGAATACTAAGCAGACAAATAAATACCTATAACACGTGATTGTAAGATCTTTTTACTCTCTTTAACTTTGCACCTGAAAAATAAAGGTGTTTAAATATAATGAAAAGTAAGTTCATACTATTGTTTGTAGCTTTCTATATTTCAGGATTATGCTACGTTTACGGAGAAGGTATTAAATACACAATCAAAGGCATTGTAGATTCGAACAAGAAAGAACCACTTATTGGTGCCACAATAAAATTGGATGGAAGTTCTTATGGTACTGTTACAAATATAGATGGCGAATATTCACTTGAAGTCAAAAAAGGAAAATACAAATTAATAGTAAGCTGTATAGGTTATAAAGAAAAAGCACAAACCGTTTCTGTCAAAGACAACATAACCGTTGATTTCTCATTAGACGAAGATGTAGTAATGCTGAACAATGTAGTAGTGGTTGGAGAATCAAAAACTACAAAAGTAAAGACCGGCATATTTTCAGCTAATGCAATAGATGTAGCATCAAAACTCAGCTCTATACAAACAATTGCAAATGAAGTTGAAAAAGGTGCAGGAGTACGCATAAGACGTAACGGAGGAGTTGGTTCTGACTACAATCTTACACTTAACGGAATGGGAGGAAATGCCATAAGATATTATATAGACGGCATTCCCATGTCATCGAAAGGAGAAGATTTTTCTCTTGAGAATATACCAACCAATATAGTAGACAGAGTGGAAGTTTACAAAGGAGTTGTACCTGCACACCTTGGTGGAGATGCACTTGGAGGCGCAATAAACATTATAACAAACGAAAAAAAGAAAAATTATTACGACTTGAGTTATAGAGCAGGTTCTTTCAATACACACCAAGTAGACTTTAACGCACAAATCATAGAACCTAAAACCGGGTTGACAATAAAGCCTACAATAGGCTATAATTTTTCGAACAACAATTACACGATGAAAGGAGTCAGAGTCCTGAACCCTGAAACAAACGTATTTGAAACAGGAAACTTCAAAAGATTCCACGATGATTACCAGTCTGTTTTTGCACAAGTAGAAGCTGGATTGACTAATAAATCGTGGGCTGACATGCTATATATATCTGCTTCTTTTAACGATATAAAGAAGGATATACAGACTGGAGCAACACAGGATGTTGTATATGGTGCTGCAAAACGCAAAAGCAGATCATGGAATCTAGGAATAAGATATAAAAAGAAAGACTTCTTGACAGAAGGGTTAACACTATCGGCAAATGCTTCACATACATGGCAGAGCTCTTCTACGATAGATACAGCCAAGGTTTTATACTATTGGAACGGCTATCACCGCCCTACAGATTTTGCGGAAATAAGCAGCTATCCAGTTATAAGACATTACGACAGGCCAAACACTTCGGCCAGATTAAACCTGTTTTATAAGTTGTCGGATATTCACTCTTTCAACCTTAACTATCTGCTTAATTCTGTATCCGACAAGATGACACAGGAAACAACAGATGACACACAAGGCAAAGGTGGAGCTAAAGACTATCTTACAAGACACTTTATAAACTTTTCATATGATCTAGATTTATTCGAAGAAAAATGGCATAACACATTTTTCGTAAAAGAATTTATCAATACAGTAAGAATAAAGAAAAAAGAAGTAGGAAACGGGGCTGCACATGACTCTGGTTATGATGAAAGGAACAGCCATACAACAAAATGGTTCACATGCTACGGATTGGGTACTCGCTACAGACTGTTCAGGGAACTTTCACTGAAATTATCCTACGAATACAGTGTCCGACTACCGGGAGCTATGGAGATATTGGGCGACGGAGACAATGTTAAATCCAATTATTCACTGGAGCCAGAAAAGAGCAACAATTACAATCTGAACCTCTATGGACATTTTGACCTAGGAAACAAGATAAACATTTTCTACGAAACAGGATTGTTTTACAGAGATGTTCACGATTTCATCATGGCAGTACAAGACAGAGAATCATATACTTTCAAGAACTTGTCTAAAATAAGCATAAAAGGTGTAGAAGCTGAATTAGGATTCAGATATGACAGAAAGTTTATGATAAAAGGAAATATTTCGTACGAAAAAGCTGTCGACATGATGGAGACAAAAGTTTCTGACGGAAAACCTAATGCAGCCTACAAGCAACAGATTCCTAACAGACCTAGCCTTTTTGCCAATGTAAATGCTTCTTATACATTCAGAAATCTGTTTGGCCGTGACAATAAACTAACATTCGAATACGATTACCAGCATGTGAAATGGTTCTACTTGACATGGGCTACATATGGACATAAAGACAGTAAGGCCATAATACCTACACAGAACTGCCATAACCTGTCTGGAACATTCTTTTGGTCGGACAACAAATACAGTATCTCACTGGAATGTAACAATATATTCGATGCTTTGCTTTATGACAACTATAAGTTGCAGAAGCCAGGAAGAGCTGTATTCTGCAAATTCAGACTATTCTTAAATTAATAAAACAAAAACAACAAATAGATATGAAAAAGATTATGTATTGCGCTGCTCTATTTGCAGCTTTGACTTTCTCATCATGCAGTGATGATGAAGTGGGTGGAGAAAACTCGGGTAATGGTAATGAAGAACAAGAGAACACAGCAGGCTCACATCTTGATTTATGGGTTTCTGTAGATGGAACAAGTTCAAAAGGAACATTCGTTGCCCACGTAGGAGACCCTACTAATACCGACCAGACTATTAATGTAGAAGGTTCCGGTGTTGATGTTACAGGAAAAATGACAATCGGAGCAATCCAAAAAGACGGTTATTATTACTTCGCAACAGAAGGTAATGACGGACTGGCAAAATACATTCTCACTGATAAAAAAATGGAAAAGGTGGGAGAATGTCCTTATGGCAAAAACATATTCAAAAAAGGTGGAATGACAGGTGCAATATCTGCAACTCACGAATGGATAGGCGATGAAGTGTTGCTACTTTCACAGTATAGCACTGCTACTAAAAAACATATCTGGTCTAAATATGATACTAAAAACATGAAGATTATTTCTGAAGGAGAATTCAATCTTCATGAAAAATACGATAATACTTTTAAATTCAGTACTTCAGGACATATCAGATATAGAAAGAATGACGGCAAATTGATCTTCTTCACTTCTATCCATCACGAAGATCCTAATGGGAAACCAAACCCAATGAATGGTCAGCCAGCAACAAAAAGAGCAGGTCTTGCAGTAGTAGTTATAGATGAAAAGACTATGAATATAGAAAAGACTATGACAGACGACAGAGTTGCAGGATTGGCTCTTGAGTCTTATGGTGACACACAACAAGAAAAGGCATACTTCGACCAAAACGGAGACCTGTATCTGATATGCTTGAAGAAAGGCTCAAACTACAGACCTGGAGGTCCTGTACCTGAATGTGTAATAATAAGAACAAAAGCAGGAGAGAGTGAGACAGACAAAGGATACCTGTTTGAACCCGAAGAAGATACAGACTTTCTGATTACAAGATACTTGAGCCCAGGTAAAGCTCTTGTTTTTGCAGGTGACCATAAACATTATTACAACGGGAACCCATCAACTGGCAACTCTGATAATTTCATAAACAATTCTTACTACTATGCTATTTTCGACAGCCAAAACAAGACTCTTACAAAATTAAAGATGGATGGCAAAGACCTTCCTTGGAGTACAGGAGGATTCAACAATTACATAGCATCTATTGGCGAGACATTCTATATCGGAGTAAATTCTCTTGAACAAGAAGATGTTCACCAGGCTTATGTATATTCACTTGATGCAAAAACCGAAGAAGTTAAAAAAGCATTCTCTGTAGATGCAAGATTGGATTTCAAACGCATGTACAGCGTTAAAAATACTAATAAATAAAATTGTAAAACAGAATCCGCCCTTGCTCTTTGAAGCAGAGGTGGATTCTATCTTTATATAAAAAAACAAATGAACTTACTAAACAACATAATCAGAAAAGTTCTTATAGCAATTGCTATAGCCCTACCGTTTAACGCTATAGCAGGAAACCAATTAGACAAACCAGCATACATGCTATACAAAGACAATGGCGAAACTTCAACCTTTGAAAGCATGATAGACGATATGACCAAGAACGATGTTATATTTGTAGGAGAATACCATAACAGTTCTGTAATACACTGGCTGGAATATGAAATCTTCAATTCTTTGGCAGACAAGCTTGACAACAAAATTACATTGGGTATGGAAATGTTTGAAGCAGACACACAAATAAAGGTTGACGAATATATGTCAGGACTGATATGTGAAGAACGCTTCCTTGCTGAAACTTATTTATGGAACAACTATAAAATGGATTATGCTCCAATAGTAGACAATGCAAAAGAAAGAAACATAAGACTAATATCTACAAATGTTCCACGCAGATACGCACGCGTAATTTCGTCCGACGGAATAGACTCACTAAAGAAATTTCCAGAAGCATCAAAACAATATTTTTATGAAGTACTTGAAAGAGTGGAAAATGTAAATACCGCTGACAGTTTTTTCAGTATGGACTCTCCTATGGCTTCCAAAAAATCTAAAAAGAAAAGTAAAGAAGAAGAGCAGAAAAGTGCCGAAAAATTTATCAGAATGACACAGGCTCAGGCACTTAAAGATGCTGTGATGGCAAACAACATTTCTAAACACCTGGAATATCCCTTCATTCATATAAACGGCAATTACCACTCAGACTACAACAAAGGTATTATCACTTATCTAAAAGAGAAGAAACCGTCATTAAAAATCATCACAGTTACAACTGTATACCAAGATGACTTGTCGAAACTGGACAACAAGAATCAGGGAAAAGCAGACTATTATATAGTGCTACCAACAAACACGCATAAAACATTCTAATATAAAATCCATAAAAAAGAGAGTCGTTCTGACGACTCTCTTTTTTATGGATTTTATATATTTTACTTACTTATCTGTTATCTTTTTGTCTAATCTCAACCCTACGTATTTTACCGCTTATAGTCTTTGGCAGTTCATCCACAAACTCTATTACACGAGGATATTTATAAGGAGCCGTAACTCTTTTTACGTGATTCTGAAGTTCTTTAACCAATACATCATCAGCCTTATCCTTATAATCCTTCGAAAGTATGATTGTAGCCTTTACCACTTGCCCACGAATTTCATCAGGTATGCCCGTAATGGCACATTCCACCACAGCCGGATGAGTCATCAGTGCGCTTTCTACCTCGAAAGGACCTATTCTATATCCCGAACTCTTTATAACATCATCTGCACGGCCTACAAACCAATAATATCCGTCTTCATCTCTCCATGCCACATCACCCGTATAATACACTCCATCGTGCCATGCATCCTTTGTCAATTCTGGAGCACGATAATATTCCTTAAAAAGTCCCAAAGGTTTACCTTTGTCTGTACGCACCACTATCTGCCCTTGTTCACCATCTTCGGCACTACGTCCATCAGGCTTTATCAAATCTATATCATACTGAGGATTAGGAACACCCATACTTCCCGGTTTAGGTTGCATCCACGGGAATGTAGCAAGAGTAAGAGTTGTCTCTGTCTGCCCGAAACCTTCCATCAACCTGATACCAGTAATCTTCAAGAATGTTTCATAAACGGAATAGTTCAAAGCCTCACCGGCAGTTGTACAATATTCCAAAGACGACAGATCATACTTTGTAAGGTCCTCGCGAATCAAGAAACGATAAATGGTAGGAGGAGCACAAAGAGAAGTAATGTGATAATCATGTATTTTCTGAAGAATATCTGCCGGAGTAAATTTCTCGTGGTCGTATACAAACACCGTAGCACCTGCTATCATCTGTCCGTATAATTTTCCCCAAACAGCTTTTCCCCATCCCGTATCAGCTATTGTCAAATGAAGGCTGTCTTTATGCAAGTTATGCCAAAAGCTGCCTGTCGCAATATGTCCTAAAGGATACGTAAAGTCATGAGCCACCATTTTAGGCTCTCCTGTTGTACCCGAAGTAAAATACATAAGAGAAATATCATCATTTGTATTAGCCAGTTCAGGACGCACAAACGGAGCTGCCCCATCTATTCCTTTATGAAAATCCTCAAATCCTTCAGGCTCTTCAGGTCCTACACTTACAATTCTCTCCACTGTAGGAGATTCAGGCATTGCATCTATAACGTGCTTTGTAATCACCTCTTCTCCTGCTGCCACAATCATCTTTATAGAAGCCGCATTACAGCGATAAACGATATCCTTTTTAGTAAGAAGATGAGTAGCAGGAATAACCACAGCTCCCAGCTTATGCAAAGCTATAATAGAATACCAGAATTCATATCTTCTCTTAAGAATCAACATAACCTTATCACCTCTCCCTATACCCAGACTCTGAAAATAAGATGCCGTCTGATCTGTATATTTCTTAAGGTCTGCATAAGAAAAACTGATACATTCCCCCTTGTCATTGGTCCACAAAAGAGCTTTTCTCTCCGGTTCTTCAGCCGCCCATGCGTCTACTACATCATATCCGAAATTAAAATTCTCAGGAACTTCTATTTTAAAATTCTTTTTAAAATCCTCCTGAGATATAAAATGAGTTTGTTTTATAAATCTTTCTAACATAACAATGTTAACTTTGATATTATTTCATTACAATAGCCAGAAAACGTACATTATTTCCATCAAGAGCCTTCATACCATGAGGCAGAGAAGAATCAAAATAAATACAGTCACCAGGGTTTAGAATAATCTCTTTCCCATTTATATCCAACAGCATACGTCCCACTAAAACCATATTAAACTCCTGACCGTCATGCTTATTATAATATATATGTGTACCTTCCGGCTTTGGTTCGACTGTAACAATAAACGGGTCTGCTACCTTATTTTTAAATCCAGAAGCCAAAGATTCATATTTATATGCTTTTGTTCTTTCAATAGATATTCCGGTTCCTCTTCTAGTCAGAAAATAAGAGTTCATACGAGGTTCTTCACCAAACATAAGCTCGTCAAGTGAAACACCGAAATGGTTTGATACTTTCTGAAGAGTACTTACAGACAGGTCTTTCTCACCCGTTTCCATCAATTCATATTCTTCTACAGGTATATCCAATCGCCTAGCCACTTCCTCTGCAGAAATTTCTATAGCGTCACGCAAACCCCTCAATCGCATTGCAATTTGTTTTATCTGTTCATCCATAGTTATCAAAATTTTTCACAAAAATAATAATTTTATCATCATTATGACAATCTTAAGAAATAATTTAGAAAAACACATAAATAAATCTAGCATGAACAGCTTTATAAAATCTTTGAAACGAATATTCTGATAAAATTCATAAATTTGTGAAATAATATAACATATAATATTTTTATGATAAAAGCAGTATTCTTTGATATTGACGGTACTCTGGTGTCTTTCAAGACACATACGATACCAACATCTACACATAAGGCTCTCAGTAAATTAAAAGAAAAAGGCATTAAGGTGTTTATCGCTACAGGCCGACCACAAATCCTATTAAACAATCTGGAGAAAACATTTTTCGACGGATTTATCATAATGAATGGCGCCCATTGTTATACGCATGACGGAAAAGACATCTACAAAGAAATTATACCTAAAGACGATATACACCGAATCATCGAATATACAAAAACAAACAACTATCCTTTTGTGTTTGTACACGACAATGAATGGTTTATAACCAGAATAAATGAAGATGTAGACGAAATATGCAAACTGATAGAAATTCCTGCCCCACCCGTAAAGGATGCAGAAGAAGCCCTAGACAAAGATATTATGCAAATAATGGGCTATTTCCCTACCAAGGCAGATGAAGAAGTTTTTGGAAAAATACTGACTCATTGCGAAGAGATGAGATGGCACCCTCTTTTCACAGATATAGTGAATAAGAACACAAGCAAGAGCAAAGGCATAGACAAAGTATTAGATTATTTTGGTATCAAGCTTGATGAAACTATGGCCTTTGGGGATGGAGGTAATGATATACCGATGCTTAAACATGTAAATATAGGTATAGCAATGGGAAATGCTTCAAACAATGTAAAAGCTGCTGCAAACTATGTTACAGATACTGTAGACAACGACGGGGTAATAAAAGCTTTGGAACATTTCAATATCATATAACAAGAATAAAAAAAAAGACAAACCGTATAATTACGATTTGTCTTTTTTCGTACTCGAAGCGGGACTTGAACCCGCACAGCTGCAATAGCCAAGGGATTTTAAGTCCCTCGTGTCTACCGATTCCACCATTCGAGCAGCCTTTCAAAGAAAAAGAGCGGAAAACGAGACTCGAACTCGCGACCCTAACCTTGGCAAGGTTATGCTCTACCAACTGAGCTATTTCCGCGTTTACGGGTGCAAATGTATGGAGTTTTTACATAACTTCCAAACATTTCACCCGTTTTTATCTTTAAAAAATCGTTTTTATCTTCCTAAAAGCGATTTTTCGGCATTTTCAACCACTTTAAAATCAAATCCGGATACTACATTATCCATTAGTTCCACAATTTTGTCATTACACAAATTGCCGATACTTCCTTCGTGAGTATGACATACTTCCTTATTATGAGTAAAATTTCCAGCTTCAATGTCAAGTCCCACCTTTTTGTAGGCATCTCTGAAAGGCATACCTTCTGATGTAAGACGGTTCACTTCCTCCACACTGAATATATATAGATATTTGTCATCATCAAGAATATGTTCGTTCACATAAATCTTGTCCATTATATATGTAGCCATCCGCAGACAGTCTTTCAGTTCAGAGAATGACGGCAGAAACACTTCCTTTATAATCTGCAAGTCTCGGAAATATCCTGAAGGAAGATTATTCATCATCATCATGATTTGCTGAGGAAGAGATTGGATTTTATTACATTTTGCACGAGTCAACTCAAATACATCAGGATTTTTCTTATGAGGCATTATACTGGAGCCTGTTGTACATTCATCAGGAAGTTTTACAAAGCCAAAATTCTGGCTACTGAACATACAAGCATCAAATGCCAATTTCGACAATGTTCCTGCTATAGAAGCCAAGGCAAAAGCAACATTACGTTCCATCTTACCACGTCCCATCTGAGCATAAACCACATTATAGTTCATCGAATCAAATCCCAAAAGGCGTGTGGTCATCTCCCTATTGAGCGGAAACGAAGAACCATATCCTGCAGCAGAACCTAAAGGATTCCTGTTACACATCTTATATGCTGCCTGCAAAAACATCATATCATCAACAAGGCTTTCAGCATAAGCACCAAACCATAGTCCAAACGATGAAGGCATAGCTATCTGTAAGTGGGTATATCCTGGCATAAGCACATTCTTATACTTGTCACTTTGTGCAATCAGCACCTTAAACAAGTCTTCTACAGCTTCTGCCAATTCTTTTATCTGAGTACGTGTAAACAATTTGAGGTCTACAAGCACCTGATCGTTTCTTGAACGTCCGCTATGGATTTTCTTGCCCACATCACCCAAGCGACGTGTAAGCATCAGTTCTACCTGAGAGTGTATATCTTCCATTCCGTCCTCTATGACAAATTCTCCCTTTTCGGCAGAAACATATATATTTTTCAACTCCTCAAGCAAGACAGCCAACTCTTCCGGAGCAAGCAGTCCGATACTTTCCAGCATAGTAATATGGGCCATAGAACCAAGCACATCGTGCTTTGCCAGATAAAGGTCCATTTCACGGTCATGTCCCACTGTAAAGCGGTCTATTTCAGCATTAACCTGAACATTTTTTTCCCAAAGTTTCTGAGCCATATCTCGTTCGTTTTATTTTAATTTATCAATAAGGTATCATAGAGAGCATATCGGCTATTTTCTCCACTCCTTCACTTAGTGGTTTCGATACCATAGCCTTCATAAACATATTCACCTCCGAACGTATAGTTACCTTTAATTTTGCCTCTGTTTCCGACACTGGAAGAATCTGTATCCAAAGGTTCAAAGGGATAGGCGACTTATCACCTTCAAATTTTATACATTTCATAGGTTCACGTTCTATAATACGGAGTGTAAGACTAATTCCCTGAACTTTCAGTGTAAGCGAATCCCTATCAAAAGACATATCTTCCAGTTTCCCTTCAAGTTTGTCTTTCACCATATCAAGACGCTCACGGACTGACTCAAGGTTATTCAAGTCAGACAATTTATTATACACTCGTTCCTGGCTATAAGGAACGAATTTCACAGAACTTTCGTATTGCAATGTTGCCATATATGTTTGTATGATTATAAAAAAGAAACACGGATTTTACCGTATGACACGATTCCATTCAAAAGAACCGTGAGACCAGTAGAATCCGTGTCTTCAATTATTAAATATTAATTCAATCATTTTCCTGTCCAATGAGAAGGATCTTCTCTCCAAGACTGAAGTACAGGTATATCTTCTTCTTTGATATAATCTGTTTTCAAAGCTGCCTCAAGAACAGAATTGTAGTTAGTCAAAGTAATAAGCTCAACATTTGCATTCTTAAATGCTTCCTTAGCCACATCAAATCCATAAGTAAATGACGCTACCATACCTATAACTTCGCAACCGTCACGACGGATAGCCTCAACAGCCTTCAAACTGCTGCCACCAGTAGAAATCAAGTCTTCTACCACTACCACTTTCATGCCTGGACGCAATTCACCTTCTATAAGGTTTTCCAAACCATGATCTTTCGGACTAGAACGGACATATACAAAAGGCAAGTTAAGTTCTTCTGCAACCAAGGCACCCTGAGCGATAGCTCCTGTTGCCACACCTGCAATGGCATCAACTTCACCGAATTTTTCAAGAATAACACGACAAAGCTCCAACTTCACGAAGTTACGTAGAGCAGGATAAGACAAAGTCTTGCGGTTGTCGCAATAAATAGGAGATTTCCAACCTGAAGCCCAAGTAAATGGGTTAGCTGGCTGAATTTTAATAGCTTTAACTTTCAACAATTTTTCTGCGAATAATCTTTCCAAAGCTTTCATAATTTTCTAATATCTGATAAACGTTTGTGCAAAAATATAGAAATACATTTGTATTTTAAAATTTATATGCGTTATTTTTGCTAAAAACAACAGCAATAAATCATTTGTACTACATATTAACATTACAGTACCAAATTCCTTCACATAGTTTTACGACAAAATTCAAAAAAATAATTTCTATTTATACTGTTCCAGATTCTGCTCTATTTCAAACGGGATTCTTACAGAGACTCCCTGCTTGGCCATATTTATAATATTAGGATATATCCTTGTCTTAAAAGACTCCCAGTTGCGGTTTTCCATTTCCGTCCATCCCGCTTCGGCCAAGGCAAAGCCTCGTGGAAATGCCATATACGTAGCCCTGTTTATATCTCTTATAGCCTCACCCCAAAGAGTTGCCATAACTCCCCTCACATGAGCCTGTTCTTGCTTAGCCTTGCCATATCCCGGGTCAAACTTATAGCATGTTTCAAGTGTTGTCATCGGCATACCCCAGTTGTCAAATTCAGGGAAATCACCTTTATACTGCGGATAATCGAAATAAGCATACTCTCCAGGTGCCATCACAATATCATTGCCATGCAGTCTTGTAAGCTCCATACATTTAGGAGTAAGTCCGGCACGCCATGACACAAGGGTAACGTCTTTCGGATAAGGGAATAAATATTCATTTGCAGGCATATATATATTATCCAATTCACACCATAATATTGTTTTTTTACCATGTTTCTTCACACTGGCAAACACATTGTCGAAGAAAGGTATCATCAATTGTGAAGGACTGTCATAGCCCGATTTCTTCATCAGTTCTTTACATTCAGGACATTTACCCCAGTTAGCTTCCACCACAGCTTCGTCGCCACCCAAATGAATGTATTCAGAAGGGAATACTTCTGCCACTTCTTTTATCACATTATCTATCACAGAATACACCTTGTCTACAGAAGCACACAACATCATGTTCACTGTCTTGCCTACTTCTATAGACACAGTATCCATATGCGAGCATTTAAATTCGGGAAATACTGAAAGAATTGCACTGGTATGCCCTGGTATATCTATCTCAGGAATAACCTCTACATTATATTTTTCAGCAAACTCTATTATCTCTTTAAGGTCATCCTTTGTATAATGTTCCTTGCTTGCCAGACCTGGATATTCGTCGATATATATCCTCCATCCCTGGTCGTCTGTCAGATGCAGTTGAAGGACATTATATTTAAACTGCGCCATTTTTTCAATAAAGAACTTCACGCTTTCCACAGGAAGGAAATGGCGTGCCGGGTCAAGCATCATTGCCCTATAGCCAAAACGAGGCTTGTCATCTATATGAATTTCGCGTATCTGTTTGTTATGAGTCATTACAACATCACCCATCATAATCTGGTCAAGAGTAATCACTCCATAAAGCACCGCACCTTTGGTCTTACCCTTTATTACTATACCTTTGTTATCTATATCAACAGAATATTGTTCCTTGTCTTGAAACGAATCGTCTATCTCAAGTCTGATTTTCGATTTTCCCGACTCAGACAAAGCCAGTTTCATTCCCATTCTTGACTGTATTGCTTTTTGAAGATTTTCTGCAGCAAAAAGCAGTCCTTCCGAACAATATGAAATGGAAATCTTCTCATCCATCCCGAACACACGGCCCTTGCCATCACTTATTTCATTTGGCATCGGCATTAAAGCCGATCTGTTGTCTTGCGACATAACATTCAAGTTAAGCAACATTAGAAATGCCACTATCAAAAAATTTTTCATATGTTTATAAATTTAATAATTAAGCACTTATTTAATCAATCTAGTTATTTCAAAAAAAACAATTCACAACGAATTTCCAGACACAATACAGTAACTACTTGGCCCAGGCCAAAGTTACCACACTTATCCTTATTCTCTTCACATCCTTCAAGACATCAATACAAGAAGAAATTGTAGCACCTGTAGTAAGGACATCATCTATCACAAGCACATGCTTCCCTTCAAGACACGCACTATTAGCAGTAAGTGCAAAAAGTCCTTCAACATTACTCAATCTTTCAAACCCAGATTTTCGAGTCTGCGTAGCATTGTTATGTGTCCTTATTACAGCTTCTGCAGCTAGAGGAATACCAGTTATGTCCGAAATTCCTACTGCCAACTGTTCCGACTGATTATAGCCTCTTTTCTTCAATCTTTCTTTATGAAGAGGTATGGGCAAAACATAGTCTATACCATTAAAGAAACCAGAGTCTATCATCTCAACAGCCATTATCCTTCCCATAGTACGACATAGTTTCTTCCTCTTATAGTACTTCATACCATGCAACACACCTGCCATACTTCCACCTTTGGAATAATAGAATAAAGAAGCCGCTCTTTCTATCGGAAATATACCCCAGAACATACGCTCTATTTCATTTCCCTTTGAATTCAGCAAACCGGTATATGGCAAACCCGACAAACAATCAAGGCATACTCCATCCTCTTCAGACGCAAGAATCTTTCCGCAACAAATACACTGTCTCGGAAAAAAGAAGTCCTTTATGTCGTCCAGCAAGCTCATCAGAAGTCACCATTTACATGCCTCAATATCTCCTGCATCGTAAATCCACGACCTGCTGCAAACCTTATCAGCTTACAATTCTTTTCATAGTCCGAAGGCGCCTTCACACTCTTTGATTTCTGCTGTATAAGGTTATGCAATATGTCATTATACTCTTCATCATCTATTTCGGCAAGACCTTCATTTATTTCTTCAGAAGTAAGTCCTTTCAACTTCAACGACTGCGAGATTTTAATCCTGCCCCACTGGTTGAAACGATACTTGTCTCTCACAAAAGCCTTGCAATATCTCACATTGTCAAGATATTTATACTTATAAAGATGAGCCATAACCGAAGCAGTGACCTCTGTAGCAGCCCCCCACCCTCCAAGCTTAGACTCTACATCCGAAGGACATCTTTCTGCCGACGAACAATATATTTCCGCCTTGTTTCTCAATTCTTTTTCCGTATATTCTTTCATGGTCGTTCTGCCTTAATCATTCTGTCATTGCCCGACATATCTTTTCTTAATTCCACGTTTACATACCCCATTCTGTGCAGCATTTCTACCGTTTCGAGACCATACAACTGATTTATCTCGAAATACAGTTTACCATTATCACCGAGGAGTCTCAATCCCAGAAAGGCTATCCTTTCATAAAACACCAATGGCTTATCATCAGGAACAAACAATGCAAGTCCAGGTTCCCAGTCAATAACGTTGGCCTCCATATCCTTCTTCTCGCTTTCGCCTATATAAGGAGGGTTGCTAACAATGACATCTACCGTCATATCCGGTATATCTTCACCCAATACATCTACTTTCGAAAAAGAAACGTTCACCCCATTAAGTTCAGAATTTTTTCCTGCCACCAGCAAAGCCTCACCCGATATATCCCATGCACTTACATGTGCATCTTCCATCACCGAAGCCAAGGATATAGATATACATCCACTTCCTGTCCCTATATCGAGAATCCTTACCCCCGAAATCCCTTTAAAATCAGATGAAATCCAGTCTATCAGTTCAGCCGTTTCAGGACGTGGTATAAGTACAGAAGGGGAAACCAAGAAGCTAAAACCATAAAAACCAGTCTCACCGACAATATACTGCAAAGGCTCAAACGATTTGAGGCGGCACAGAATATCATCAAGCCTGCGTAAGTTTTCTGATGAAAAATCGCTATCTTTGCCGGCATACAAATCAAGTGCCGACAAATGGAAAACATCTGTAAGCAAAGATTTGGCCATTGCCGACACTTCAGCATCCGGATAAAACCCGGAAAGCTCTTTTCTTATGTATGTATATATAGGATGCATAATGCAAAAATAGAAAAAAAACTCAATGATATGACTACAGACGAGAAATATATTAGAAGATGTATAGAACTTGCACGTAATGGGATGTGCAATGCAGCCCCCAACCCTATGGTAGGTGCAGTAATAGTTCATGACGGGAAAATAATAGGCGAGGGATACCATGCACGTTGTGGAGAAGGACATGCAGAGGTAAACGCCATACGCTCTGTAAAAAACGAAGAACTGCTGAAAGACTCTACCATATATGTAAGTCTGGAACCATGTTCGCATTACGGCAAGACCCCACCTTGTGCCGACCTCATTATAAGCAAAGGGATACCACGCGTCGTTGTGGGATGTGTAGACCCCTTTGTGGAAGTATCGGGCAGAGGAATCAACAAGCTGCGCAATGCAGGGATAGACGTAAAAGTGGGAGTCCTTGAAGATGAATGTAAGAACCTGATAAAAAGGTTCGTTACACTCAACATCAAAAAACGTCCTTATATCACATTGAAATGGGCAGAATCAGCCGATGGATTTATAGACATCATCCGCCAAAACGGGAATCCTGAAATATTGTCCACCCCTATCACATCAATGTATGTACACAAGCAGAGAGCCGAACACAAGTCCATCCTTGTGGGCAGAAAAACCGCATTGCTTGACAATCCTTCACTCACTACACGCAATTGGTACGGAAAGAATCCGCTACGCATGGTTATAGACAAGGATTTGTCGTTGCCCGAAGACATCAAGCTATTCGACCGTTCCACTCCTACCATTGTATTTACCTCAAAGGAAAAAGCATCTACCGAAAATCTTGAATACATAAAGCTTGATTTCGGGACAGATATTCTTCCACAGATTTTCAACATCCTTTACGAAAGGAAAATCCAATCACTCATGGTAGAGGGAGGCACTACACTACTACAGTCTTTCATCGACAGCGGTTCGTGGGATGAAATCTTTGTAGAACACTCAAAGAAAACTCTATACGATGGAGTGAAATCTCCCGTCATACCCAAAGGAATAGCATCTTTTACAGAATTTAGAGACGGAGTGTTATCAAGAGTCTTTTTCAAGCCTCTGTAGACCTTAAGGCATTCTTCATATTCCTCATAAAAATGATATCCACAACGTGGTAACTTCAAAGTCTGTTTATCTCATCAACAGACAAACCGGTGGCTTGTGATATAACATCAACGGAGAGACCTATTTTCTTAAGATTAATTGCTGTCTGTCTTTGGCTTTCGGCAAAACCTTCCGCCTTACCTTTTTCCATACCTTTTTCCATACCTTTTTCCATGCCTTTTTCCATACCTTTTTCCATACCTTTTTCCATGCCTTTTTCCATGCCTTTTTCCATGCCTTTTTCCATGCCTATCTTTTCAGCCTTCTGAACAGCAGTTTCAAGAGTATTTTTCCAATCCCTGTAGACCTTAAGGCTTTCTTCATATTCCTCATACTTTTCCTTCGTAAACTTGGCTATCTCGGCTGATTCAAAAAGACTTTTGAAAACCCTTTCCTGAAGAGCGGCAGGACGTTCCATCAAACGTGAAAGGTTGCGCAAGACAAACATCCATTTATCAAACATGCTTGTCAGCTCATTCTCTTTCTTGCGGAACTTTGGCATCTCCAGATAAATGAATGTGAGTTTGTCGTAAAATACAGATTTAGTTGCAGTGTCCATAAGCTGAACTTTATGATGGTAATAGTCATTGTCGCCATCATTGAATGTAAAATTCAACACACCTATAACATATACCCCCTTAAGTTCATAGTTCCACTCGCCCTTGCGCCCTTGCTCGCGGATGGGAAAAGTGGAATAATAAAGGCTGCGGTCTTTGAAGAACATCTGTTCGCCTTTCTGCATCTCGATAAGGAACTTCTCTCCATTTTCATTCTCGCAATATACATCAAATACCGCACGACGATCCCTCTCGGAAGTACCTAACTGCTCCGGATTAAGATAGGTCAGGTCACTGATAACTTCCTTGCCTTCAAGAAGGCTGTTGATAAAACTTATAAGAAGCTCCTTGTTCATCTCAGTACCGAAAATCATCTTGAAGCCAAAATCCGTATAAGGATTTACATATCTGTCTGCCAAATCATTATGTATCATTTCCTCGTCATTTATTGTTCAATACAAATATATTTATTTTTCATAAAAAAAGCAATAAGAAAGGAATTTAATATCAAATTATATTACTATTTATATTAAAATCGCTTTATGAATTTTCATTATTACGTTATTATCAAGATATAATATATTATCACACCACATTTCCATTCCTTATTTTCGACTGAATCTTCTGTAT
>JAHHQV010000059.1 GCA_020026175.1 Phocaeicola sp.
TTGTATTCTATCATAACATTCTTATTGGGTCAACTTTTTTCAGTCCAACACAGTCCGTCAAGTTCCGTCTGACCGGTTACGGGGATGGGCTGAATGAACAAGGGAAGTTCGCCTCCGAGGTTCTTGCCAAAATCCGGAGATATCAATTTTCGGAAAATCTCTTCAAAGAGTATATCCATATCTATATTGTTATTCATATAAACTGCATGCATTACTAATTTCATTATTTGAATAAAGGTATATGGCAAGCCACTTCGGATTATCTTCTACGATAATGCGTTCTACCTTTTCTGAAAGATAAGGACGTTGCAATATTCCAGTATCAACAGACTCTATCAATTCCGACTGTTCGAGAATGCGGAAAATGACCTGACGAATCTTTGATTGTGTCAAATCCGTTATTGTTTCAAGTTCGGGATGGACATACTTCTTTTCATTGAAAAATTCATTGAAATTAGCATGTGTCACCTTCTCGCTCATATTATAAAAACAGTCACGTACATTTACGGCAATAAAATCAAATATCATAGTATGTGCCTTACAAATGGCCAAAAGCAATATCAATCGTTTTTCAGAATTAGAACCTTCTTTCAGAAGTTTCTGTTCTGATTTATCTAATGTTTCTATACGTTGTTTAATAAGAGAAAACAATCGTTTGGTGGTGGAAATTTTCTCTTTTCCCATAATATTATCTTTTATCGTCCGCTTCCTGGTTGTTTCCCAATTACATCCTGATTCAAAGAAAACCTCAGCTATCGCACAGGTTTCATTCACAAGAAGTGCACCAGTTGTAAATGTCAGATTATATTTTTTTCTACAAGCATTACTTTCGTTTTGATATTTTATGGTAAATATACAAATAAAATCCGAACATTTTGTACCTTAAGTCACAATATTCTCTATTAATGAGTACAAATAAAAAAAACTGCACCTCTACTTATTGCTATAAATGAGGTACAGTATCACGAATAAACTAAAAAATTAATTATCTTAGAAAAACAATATTTACTGAAAATATATTGTATATATATTGAACAAAAAACAATCGTTTTTGTTCAATACTTGCTATTCTCCGAAGAATGTTGCAGGATAACCGTCGAACAGACACTCCAATCTGTTTCTTCTCATTATTATGTTATCCATATACGAAAATCCGTCTCCATAGTCCAATCTTATGCTGGAAAAATTTGCATTGAACCAGTCCCACACAAAACGTTTCGAAAATTCACGCACATTTCCTCTTCTGTCGATGATCCTTACATAATCCAATCCTGTATTATTATAATCGAACCTAAGTTCCTGATGGTGAAGTTCATCATTGTCATCAACCCACTCTTCCACCCACACCCTGCTACAGAGATGATTGGTAGCCTCACGATACCGGTCTGTATTATTGCCTATTTCAAGGTCTATATTGACATCTTCGCATGAGGTAAACATAAATACAGACAAAGACATTGCCAATAACAAAATTATTCTTTCTATCTTCATATCAATATCTATCATCTATTAATCACATTACAAAGATAAGCAATGCAATTATAGTAAATAACAGATATTTCCTATAATAAAGGGGGAATTTCCCTATTTCTTATAGGGGAAAACGAAAATAGAGCGCTTAACCATCAGTCAAGTACACCTTCAGACTTAACATATATGGGATGGTATCTGGTGCCTGCATTGCATATCACTCCATCTTCTATAAGCCGATGTATATACCTCAACGATTTTACCTGATTGAACCCTGTAAGTTTCTCAAATTCACGTCTGGTCATAAAATGATGTTTCTCGAAAAAACTCTGCAATAGTTCATTCACCTCTTTATCATCAAGTTTAGTTGAATGATGTCCATGCGATGTACATCTCTTGAACTCCACAGTCTTGAATTTGTCCGCAAAGTCTTTATCGGGAGTGAAATTGATAGTTCGCACGGCTATATCCGAAGAAGAAACATGTTTGGGATTTACATCAGAAGCACACTTGAGGCTGAGCGTGAAAAATCCAAGTTCGTTAAGATGAACAGAGTATCCATTGCTGAGTGCCTGAAACATTTCATCTTCCAATGCTGCTAATACACCAGATACATCGGCTGGTGTCACAGTACATTTTCGACTGATCGACTCGCACATGTCTCTTGTTGTCACCATATTCTTTGTTATCACCTTTGCATGAAGCCTTGGACCTTCAAGACCTTCTTTTTCTGGATTCTCGAATAAATCAAATTGTATTGCCATAGTTTTTTATATTAAAAGATTAAACATTTTAAGTTCATCACGTCAGTGATAAATGTTCATCACGAATGTGATAAATGCTCATCTCGGCTGTGATAAATGTTTATCACGAACGTGATAAAGCAAATATGCCACTTTATTTTGAGAAAAACAACGTTACGAGATGAAAAAAACTGGATTTTATGCAGCCAAAGAAAAGTGTTTCAGAATCTAAGTAAAAAAAATCAGGTCGGTTCTTTTTTAGGAAAACCGACCTGATTATATAAAAGATTTTTTGGTAAGTCTCGATAAAGATTCAAGCCATAGTACCACCGACAATATCAAGCAATTCGTTTGTTATGGCCTGCTGGCGACTCTTATTGTATACCAATGTAAGTTCTTGAATAAGTTCGTTGGCATTGTCAGTCGCTATCTGCATAGCCATAGTGCGCGCTGCATGCTCCGATGCTGCCGCATCAAGAAGGACTGTATATATTTTCATTCTCAACACCTTAGGCACCAAAGCCTTTATAATCTTTTCAGGCGAAGGTTCTACAATATAGTCTGCCGAAAATTCTGCCTTGTTTGCCTTTTTGTCCATACTCATACCCATAGGCAGATATGTTTCATGAACAAGAGCCTGAGAAGCAGTAGACTTGAAGTGATTATACAACAAATCCACCTTCTGTATTTCTCCCTTCTTAAATCTGTCCATAAGTTCCTGTGCCAGTCCGGCAGCATCCTGATAGTTGGGTTTTCCACTCATGTGCTGAAAATCGCCTGCTACTTGAAACCCTAATTTCTTTACAGCCTCAGCTACCTTTTTACCTATCGGATATATAACAATACTTTCGGCTCCTAAGGTCTGCGAATATTCCTCTATCAGGCCAGACAGATGCTTTATGACATTCGTATTATATCCGCCACAAAGGCTGCTGTTTGATGCGAATGCCACTAAAGCCACTTTCTTGACAGGCTTCACTTCTGCAAAAGCGGTTTCGACAGACGTACACGAAGACAGAAAATTCTTCAGCATCCCTTGCAGCCTTTCTTCATAAGGCAGCATGTTTTCTATTGCCTCCTGAGCTTTATGAAGTTTGGCCGATGCAACCATTTTCATGGCTGAAGTTATCTTCAATGTACCATTTATCGAACTTATCCTACTTTTTACTTCTTTCAGCGATGCCATAATACTTACTGTTTATATTGAACTGCTATTTCGGAAGCTATCTTTTCAATCATAGCTGTCACCGTATCGTTTATCTGTCCTGAAGACAATACATCAAGCACATCTTCCTTGTGGTTAACACGAAGAGTTGACAAAAAAGTATCTTGGAAAGAGCCTACCTTATCAATAGGAATATCCCTCATCAAGCCACGCGTTCCACAATAAAGGATAGCTATCTGCTCGCCTACAGGCATTGGGGTATATTGTGGCTGGATAAGAAGCTGATTGTTCTTTCGCCCTCTGTCTATAGCCATTGCTGTGACGGGGTCCATGTCGCTACTGAACTTAGAGAAAGCCTCAAGTTCGCGATACTGAGCCTGATCTATCTTAAGGGTTCCTGCAACCTTCTTCATGCTCTTTACCTGTGCGCTACCACCCACACGTGATACAGAAATACCCACATTTATGGCAGGACGGAAACCCTGATTGAACAAGTCGGTTTCAAGGAATATCTGTCCGTCGGTAATAGAGATGACATTGGTAGGTATATATGCCGACACGTCGCCAGCCTGAGTCTCGATGATAGGCAACGCCGTGAGTGAGCCACCTGCCTTTACCTTCCCCTTCAGACTTGGAGGAAGGTCGTTCATCTGCTCTGCCACTTCCTGCTGGCTTATAATCTTGGCTGCACGCTCCAAAAGACGAGAATGTAAATAAAAGATATCGCCAGGATAAGCTTCACGTCCTGAAGGTCTGCGCAAAATCAAAGACACTTCACGATATGCTACAGCCTGTTTCGACAAGTCATCGTACACTACAAGAGCATGACGACCTGTATCACGGAAATATTCTCCTATAGCAGCACCGGCAAAAGGTGCAAAATACTGCATAGCAGCAGGGTCGGAAGCTGTTGCTGCAACAACAACGGTATAATCCATAGCGCCACGCTCGCGAAGTGCATTTACTATACTTGCCACAGTAGAGCCCTTTTGACCTATTGCTACATAAATACAATATACAGGGTTACCAGCTTCATAATTGGCACGCTGGTTTATAATGGTATCTATGGCTATCGCTGTCTTACCTGTCTGACGGTCTCCAATGATAAGTTCACGTTGACCGCGGCCTATAGGAATCATAGCATCAATAGCCTTCAGACCTGTCTGCAAAGGTTCTGCTACAGGCTGACGGTATATCACTCCTGGTGCCTTGCGTTCAAGAGGCATCTCGAACTTCTCGCCAGGGATGTCTCCACGTCCGTCCAATGGAGTGCCAAGAGGGTCTATCACTCGTCCCAACATACCCTCGCCAACATCTATCGAAGCAATATGATTTGTACGTTTAACCAGCATTCCCTCTTTTATAAGGTCAGTAGGTCCTAACAACACCGCACCTACATTATCCTCCTCAAGATTCATTACAGTACCCATCACTCCATTCTCAAACCTAAGCAGTTCGTTGGCTTCTGCATTCTTCAAGCCATAAATACGAGCCACTCCATCGCTTACCTGCAATACGGTACCCACTTCATTAAATCGAAGAGAAGTATCAATACCTTCCAATTGCTGAAGCAACACTTCTGAGACTTCGCTGGGTTTTATAGTATTTTCTGCCATTCTAGATAAATTCAATAAATTATACTATTCTTCTGTTCTTCTCAACAAACTGCTGTCTCACTTTCTTCAACTGAGCTGCGATACTTGCATCAAGCCTGTATCCGTCAAGTTCCATTATAAACCCACCCAAAATAGAAGGGTCTACCTCTGATTTTATCTCGACATGAGAACGGGTTTTCTTTCCCGCCATCTCTTCCAGATAATTTATCAAGCCTTGATTTGCTACCGCTGTAGTCAGTTTGCCAATTAAAATACTCTTACTTTCTCGGTATTGGTCAATGAATGACCAAGCCATAAACTGTAGGAATTTCTCTCTCTTGGCATCGAGAACCAACATGAAAAAGCGTTTCAGTTCTTCACTTATATTCTTTCCGCCAGCTGCTTCTGACAACAAGTCGAGTTTGATGTTTTTTGCCAGAACCGGATTGTCTACAGTCTTTCTCAGTCCCGGAACGTTTGAAAAACTTCCAGCCAGCGTTATAACTTCATTATACACCTGCTCTTCATTACCATTCTTGACGGCAAAATCGAGCAAGGCTTTAGCATAACGCTTTGAAAATACTCCTGTATTCATATCCGCCTTTATTTAGAAGTTCCTATTATTTCATTCAGTAATCTATCTGTCAGTTCCTTCTGTTCTTTATCATCTTCAAGTTTTCTTCGTAATACTTTCTCAGAAATTCCTACAGACAAGACAGCTACCTGACGACGTATGTCTCTGATAGCACTTTCTTTTTCTGTCTCTATCTGTTTCTTCATTTCTTCCATCAACCTGTCACCTTCAAGACGCGCCCTGTCTTGTGCGTCTTTTATTATACGGTCTCTGGTTTCGGTAGCCGACTTTAAGATACGAGCCTGTTCCTCACGAGCCTGAGCCAAAATCTTTTCACTTTCGATACGCACATTAGCCAATTGTGCATTAGCTTCACGAGCAGTCTTGAGTGAATCGTCAATATAGGCCTTACGGTCGTCTACCATCTTTATAATGACCGGAAAGCCATATTTGGCCAAAAGAAAAAATACTATACCGAAAACTATTACCATCCAGAACAGAAGACCTGGATCTGGAGTCAATAATTCCATAAGTCAACTTAATTATAAGAACAATGTCAAAAGCGCAACAATAATGGCGATAAGAGCCACACCTTCAATCAAGGCTGCAACGATAATCATATTCATACGAATATCACTTGAAGACTCAGGCTGGCGTGCGATAGCTTCCATTGCCGAACTACCGATTTTACCAATACCTAAACCTGCACCAATTACTGCAATACCTGCTCCAAGAGCTGCACCAAATTTACCTAAGCCTGCACCTGCGGCAGCTTGTAATAAAATAGAAAGTAACATAATTATAAATTTTATTAGTATTTAATTCGTTATTTAAATATATCTGATTTATTTTTCTTCCTTTACTCTGGACAAACCGATGAATACCGCCGAAAGCATCGTAAATACATATGCCTGAATAAAAGCGACAAGTATCTCAAGGGCGGACATGAATACGCCAAACAGAACAGAGACAAATGTCATCATTCCATTTATAAACGGGCCCACCTTGACTGTGATAAAGATTATAGCCAACAAACTGAGTATAGCTGCATGACCAGCCATAATATTGGCAAAAAGTCGAATCATAAGAGCAAACGGTTTGGTAAATATTCCGAAAAACTCTATAACCGGCATCATAGGTACAGGAACCTTAAGCCACAATGGAACTTCGGGCCAGAAAATCTCCTTCCAATATCCCTTCGTAGCAAAGACATTTGTAAATATGAAGGTGACAAGAGCCAAGACAAATGTTATTGCAATATTGCCAGTCACATTTGCACCTCCAGGGAAAAAAGGAATAAGTCCCATAAGATTGTTTACCAATATAAAGAAAAACACCGTAAGAAGATATGGTGCATAACGTCTGTAGTCAGGACCTATACAACCCTTGATTACATCGTTGTAAACAATAAGCACCAACGACTCTATCATTCCTACCCCTCCATTAGGAGCGCCATTCTCTACAGGATGCTTCTTGTACCATCTGGCACATCCCAATATTATCCATACCAAAACAATACTGTTGATAATCATCGCCAACACATTCTTTGTTATTGATATGTCGAATGGTCTGACTTCATTTCCCGCTGTATCACGTTCTACTATTTTTCCGTCATAATCTCCACCCTTAGCTATAAACAAGCCTTCATGTTCTCCCTCTTCGAGACAAGAAGACATAAACACATGCCAGCCGGTACTGCTCTTTACGATTACCGGCAACGGAATGGATATATGCCTGTCGCCTATACTTACTATATGCCATTCGTATGCATCATTAATATGGCCGAAAACAAGAGAATTTACATCAATATCAGATTTATTCCCAGCTTCACCTCCAGAAGCAAAACATGGCATAACAGCCGACATTATCAGCAAAATCCATATATACAGAACTCTTTTCATTTTATCCGTTTCTTTCTTTTTAATATAATCTCTATTTTAACGAAATAAGCAGTCTCAACTATCAAGAATGGTATATAATAGGCCATAAAAGCCATTATGAATGAAATGATTTCGTGCCTTACTATAAGACAATACAAGATAACAATAAAAATACTTGCAAACAGTTTTATTATCTTATTAAGCAAAAACATAGGAACCATCTTGCCTTCACCCATTCTGAAAGCTAACGAAAACATACTTATGTTGAAAAATCCGTATAGAAGAAAAAAGGCAGGAATAATAGGAAACATGACAAAATACCTGTGCGGTATAAAGAAATAATAAACTGCACCTACTATTATTGTCAAGACTACTATCAGTATCAATATCTGCCTGATATATTTTCTCCTTGCGGTCAACAAAAACATGTTTTTCTTTTTCTTTAAATGGTTATATTTCTACACAAACAGAGACCTGATTGTTTTTTACTTCAACGAAGCCACCTTTTATTTCAAGAACCTGTACATCTCTTTTCACCCTAAAGCGAGCATCGCCACATTGATATTTGATTTCACCGGCAATCAATGACGACACTATAGGAGCATGATTAATCAATACCTGAAACCGTCCTACTTCGCCCGGCAAATCAACCCACTTTACATAGCCCTTGAAAATGGTTTTCTCGGGTGAGACTATCACCAATTCCAATTCCTTTTCATCCATAATCTTTAAGATTTAGCAGCTTCAAGAAGTTTCTTTCCTTTCTCTATAGCATCTTCTATAGTTCCTACATTAAGGAAAGCCTGCTCAGGAAGATAATCGACCTCACCGTCAAGTATCATCTTGAATCCCTTTATAGTATCATCTATAGAGACCATAGCTCCAGGTACACCCGTAAACTGTTCGGCTACGGCAAATGGTTGTGAAAGAAACCTCTGTACCCTACGTGCCCGGTTTACTGTGATACGGTCTTCGTCCGACAGTTCATCCATACCAAGAATGGATATTATATCCTGAAGTTCCTTGTTTCTCTGAAGAATCTGTTTTACCCTCTGAGCCGTGTCATAATGCTCCTGTCCTACAATAAGAGGATTCAATATGCGGGAAGTAGAATCAAGAGGGTCTACAGCTGGGTATATACCAAGTTCTGCAATTTTTCGGCTCAATACTGTAGTAGCATCAAGATGAGTAAATGTAGTTGCAGGAGCCGGGTCTGTCAAGTCGTCGGCAGGAACATATACTGCCTGAACAGAAGTAATAGAGCCGTTCTTGGTAGAAGTGATGCGTTCCTGCATCTTACCCATTTCCGTTGCCAAAGTAGGCTGATAACCTACAGCCGAAGGCATACGTCCCAACAAAGCCGAGACCTCGGAACCAGCCTGGGTGAAACGGAAAATATTGTCGATAAAGAAAAGAATATCTTTAGGACTGTTTTCTTCTGTCTTGCGGTCACGGAACGACTCGGCAAGTGTAAGTCCTGACAATGCTACAGACTGACGAGCACCAGGAGGTTCATTCATCTGCCCGAACACCATTGCAACCTGAGACTTCTCTACTTCATTGTAGTCTACTTTTGAAAGGTCCCATTTACCTTCCTCCATACTCTTCTGGAATTCGTCTCCATAACGGATAACACCTGATTCAATCATTTCTCTGAGCAAATCGTTTCCTTCGCGAGTACGTTCACCTACACCGGCAAATACAGAAAAACCATTGTGTTTCTTGGCAATGTTATTTATAAGTTCCTTTATAAGTACAGTCTTTCCAACACCGGCACCTCCGAACAAACCGATTTTACCACCTTTAAGATATGGCTCAAGAAGGTCTATCACCTTTATACCTGTAAACAATACTTCCTGAGTTGTAGCCAAATCTTCAAAACGAGGAGGTTCACGATGAATAGGGAAACCCTCTTTCTTGTCAAGTTCAGCCATACCATCAATGGTTTCGCCTACAACATTCATTACACGGCCTTTGATTTGCGAGCCTACAGGCATCGTGATAGGATTTCCAGTAGGTATAACTTCCATTCCGCGTTTTAATCCATCAGTACTATCCATAGCAACAGTACGAACTGTATCTTCTCCGATATGTTGCTGAACTTCTATTACCAAAATGCGACCATCCTTACGTACTATGGTCATCGCATCATGAATTTTAGGCAAGGATACTTCTGCATCCAAACCTTTCAGGTTAAAATGAACATCCACTACCGGACCTATAACCTGTGAAATATGTCCTATAACTCCTGACATGATTATATCCATTAAATTATTATCTCAATTGACTAATGCAAATGTAAGGTTTTATACGGTTATATGTTTTTAAAGTAACATTTTTTAGTCATCTAACATAGTTATAGAACATAATAAAATATAATTATCCCATTACTCTTTACATATGATTATACTGATAAAGACTTTTTAAACAAATGATATTATCGATTATTTCAATATTGAACCCACCTTTCTGGATATTGCAACAACATTGTATACAGAAACTACAATAAAAACAGATAACCCGGAAAGCAACATCGGAATAGGACTTCCCTTACTGAAAGAAGGTATAATATCTTCGAGCAATCCTAAGTATATATCTCTTGACATGAATACTATGACTACAGAAATTATCAATACCGATATATTCAACAAAAAGGCCAGTATCTGATAAGGCAAAGATACACGCCTTGCACTGAAACCAATAAGACGAAGACTCTCCAATTTATCGGTATTCTTTTGCAACAACAGATAAATACTCAATATCAAGATATAGAATGACAGAATACTAATGACAATACCCACAGCTATCACTACTCCTGTCATAACCTTCAAGAACCAAACCGTCTTTCCTGAATCCAACTTATTGTCTTCTGTTTCGTATCCGTTATCACTAAAATAGCGGGCTATCCTTTCGTCAGCAGGATTGTCTACCTCAATTATCAAGCGGGAAGGCTGTGACTTTTTATCGCCTCCAAATTTACTGTTCGCCTCATTCATAAAAGATTCAGGCACAAGAATAGTGTTCAGCCTGTTGGAGAATCCAACTATCCTTCCCTTCAAGACTTCTCTTCTGCCATTGCCAGACAAGCTTATATCTAAAGAAACTAAACCGACCATGCCTTCGGATATTTGAGGAAGATTCCTGCTTTTAGCAAAGCCAAAGTTATAAAGGTTAAGATAATTTCGAGGTACCACTATAGGTATCTCACTATCGCCTATGTTGTAATCCCAGTCCTTTGACTTAATATCTACAAAATCATCAGGAACAGACTCGAAAAACATAGCCGTTGAAATATTCATACCACTAAACTCCAAGCCTGCATACACCTTGAACTGTGCAGTCTGGAATGTACCTACCTTCTTCACAAAGTCCTGCGATTTGACATCTTTCAGTTCGTCAGAAGAGAATGTTCCGTTTTTACCAACCAAAGAGCCAAGTGTGCTGACTTTCTTGCTCACTACTATATAATCGTTGTTAATGAAGCTATCGCCTCCTTTGAAAACAGATATTATATCACTATAAAACTGAACACTAAGCAACACTATGACCATACCACAAAGATTGGCAAGAAAAAATCCAGCCAATTGCGCAACACTGATATGTTGTTTCAATAATTTCCAAAGCATCTTAATTTAATTTTATCGAATTTATAATCTAAAAACAGAATCGTAGTTCATCAACAGCCTGTGGCCTATGGATGTGACGATGATACCTACTCCTCTGCTTCTAATGTCTTCGTCAAGTATGCTACACATAATCTTTCCATTATTCTCGTCAAGATGGCTTACAGGCTCGTCCATAAACAAAAAATCTGAAGGCTGACAAAGCATACGTATGAAAGCCACCCTCTGTTGTTGTCCAAATGACATCCTTGATACCGGTTGCGACCATTTTTCGGCTATATCAAGTTGTTCAAACCACTCTTTTATCTGCCTTTCACTTCTAAAAGATGTAAGATTATTCTTCAGCATAACATTCTCTGAGGCAGTAAGTTCGCCAAAAAGCCTTAGTTCCTGAAACATCATGGCAATGGCATTTCTTCTTATTTCATCCCATCCGCACGACGATATGCCCTTGATATTCATTCCATCAAAATTGATTATTCCCTGATAATCATGTCTGTACCCATATATATAGCTACATAAAGAAGATTTACCGGTACCTGAGGCTGCTTCTATCAAGTATGATTTCCCTCTCTCAAAATAAACTTCCTTATGCCAAATATCAGATACTATACTATCTCTACCAGAAAAAACTTGCGGTAAAGTTTGTTTCAACTCTATGCTATTCATAATTAACGATTTTTTCTATATAAATTACGGAACAAGACCATGATATAAAAAACATATCAAAGCCTTGTTCCGCACAAAAAACTATTATTTATTTAAAACTACAGACAACGGATTCTTGTCTTTATCTTTCATGACAATCTCTATATGAAGATTTTCCCATTCAGGAGATTCAACGGTAAAATAATCCAATTTACCCAACATCTTGAAAAATGTAGATGCTAAATTGTTGCCTTTCTTTACATCCACCAGTTTCCCTAACGAAGACAAATCGGAAGCCATGAAAAACTTCTGTCCTTTAACTCTTTCACCCCAGGGCTTATTTCGAAGACTTAACCCCAACACATGTCTGTCTATCAAAGATTCTTTATTTGTTATATAAAGCTTATTGCCATTCACGCCAATCCATAAAGCAACAGGACCACTTGAAAGACCTACAATACTACCATTGTATGTCTTGAATTCGTATCCATTTTCACCATGATTATCAAACAATACTTGTCCTCCAGACATGGCAGCCATACTTTTCAACGATTCAAAAGACTGCAAAAAGCCGCTACTCTTAACATCTGCGAATGCAATAAATTCACTGCTACCATTGCCAGACAGGGCCAAAACGACATCACCTTCTATAGCATCAAATACAGACGCAAAATCTACTGGAAGCATAGATTTCTCAAAATATCGTCTTACAGAAGGATTTCCACAGATAAAATCAAAAAAATCACCACCTTTTATATTGGCAGCAACCCAAAAAGGAGTATTTGAAGGAAACATATCAATATATTCACCTTTAATAGAGGAAGTGACTTTTTCCTTCTTTTCCATTATCTCATCCATTATTTTATCGTCAAAGATAGTTTCAATATCTACCTTCACTTTGCCTTTTTCGAAATCTACAGTTGATATAGCTTTGACATTCTTCAATGACAATTCGGCTGAAACCCCCATGACAATGGGATATATATACTCTGTGGGAAATACTTCCAACGAGTTCCATGCAACAATATCTGAATTCCGACTGCTCATCTGCCTGAAATCATCGGATGCAGAAAATCCTTCGCCATCTTCTTGACGTAACCACATTGAAGCCTTCCTCAGCAATGAGGAGGTACTGCTGCTCTTTTTGTCAATAACAAGCAACATGGCATGAGACTTGTATGCCAACAAAACGTTTCCCACAGATGTCCATTTACAACCATCTGTTTCATTGATTTTATCGCATATATGTTGGCTTGACAATATACCTAACAAATCTTCCAGTTTATCTTCATCGTCAACTTTTACAAGTATCCCACTTGTTTTTGCCTGTTCGCCTGCAAAAACATAAACTTTGTCTGTCAGCCCAAGTCCACTTTCTGAAATGTTATCAAAAAGTTTATCAACCAAAGCATCAGCACCAGTCAAACCACTCTTAAACATTGATTTTAATCTGCCTTTCAAAGCTGAATTTGTAGTATTTCCACTTAAACCAGCTTTTTCAGACATAGAATTCAAATCTACAGAAACAACAGCTGCCGCCCGTGAAGGTATAACACTTCTATAGTCAGAATCATTTCCGCAGGCAGACATAGCCATAGCTAATATTAAAGCATAAAAAAACTTACATTTCATTTTTGAATCACTTTGCATTAATAAGATTCATTATATGTACTGCAACCAATGCCGCCGTTTCTGTACGCAGGCGTGATTTTCCTAATGTTATAGGCTTAAAACCATTATTTATAGCTAATTCAACTTCTTCATTGCTAAAATCGCCCTCCGGACCTATAAGTACCAAAGCATCATTTCCTGGAACCAAAGCTTCTTTCAACTGGATTTTTTCACCCTCATTACAATGAGCTATAAATTTATCACCACTAAAATCCTGCTTTACAAATTTCTCGAAATCTGTCATTTCATTTATAACAGGTTTCCTTGCCTTTAATGACTGTTTTACAGCAGATACCACTATCTTTTCTACTCTTTCAGTCTTTATCACTTTCCTTTCGGAATAACGGCTACTGAGGAAAGTAAGTTCATCAAAACCTATCTCTGTTGCTTTTTCAGCAAACCACTCTACTCTTTCCATCATTTTAGTAGGAGCCATAGCCAAATGCAAATGACCTGTCCAAAATGGCTCTTGCTCTATAGTCTCTACTATCTTTACCTGACAACGCTTTCCAGAAGCAGCACTTATCACTGCCTTATAAAAAAAGCCTTTACCGTCAGTAAGTAATATTTCATCGCCCATACCAAGGCGCAATACTCTAAGACAATGTCCTGCTTCTTCGGCAGGAAGTTCAGGATTCGATAAAATATCAGGTGTGTAAAATACGTGCATATTATTATTAATGTTTGTTTATTTATTATTTTGCTCTAATTAGAATATTTATAAGTATATGTCACAAAAGTACGAATAAAAAGTGATAAACAGAAAAATGTAGCAAAGTTATTGGCAGATAGGAGTTTTAGGAAGATGGCTTGAAAAAATGAAAGACAGAAAAAGCAATGAAAAAGCCAAGTTAGGACATCGCAGCGTTACCAATTCGTGACCATGCCCCAAACAGGTTATGACGTGATTGTTGTCTACCAAAAAATAGAGACGTAATGATGTGTATTTATCTCTTTTTTCTAATTTTGCCACAAAATTCGTAAAATGAGAAAGATAACCCACTATATTCTGTACTTTCTGATTGCTTGTACAGCCCTTTTGAATATACAATGCAGCGGAAACGGCAAGGAGAAAACACCTCTTCCGGAACTAGTTCATGCGGAGTCCGTGATGTTTGATCACCCGGACAGTGCGCTTCATATATTAGAAACTATGCCGATGCCTTCAGCACGCCGGGATAAGGAGAACCATGCGCTGTGGTGTCTGCTGGTGACACAGGCACAGTACAAACAGATGATGAAAATCCCTTCAGACTCACTTGTGAGAATTGCATACGATTATTTCAAGCCGACAGATAATGCCCGTAGAAAGGCTATGTCTGCTCTTTATATGGGGGATATCAATTATGAGCTTCGCAATATAGAAGAAGCCATGCAGTATTATCTGGAGTGTAAAACAGAAGTGGAAAAAACAGATGACTACAAAACTGGTTATATGGTCATGGTCTCATTATGTAGGCTATATTTATATCGTGATTTTGCTGACTATGCTTTGGACGCCTGCTGGAAGGCATACGATTATGCTGTGAAAGATTCCAACAAGCGTTATCAGTTAGCTTCTCTTAAATTTCTAGCAAGATGTTATTGCATTTCGGATTCATTGTCGAAGGCTATAGATACGTACCATAAATGTAGTGATCTAGCTTTAGAACTTAAACTTGAAAATTATTATTATAACATACAGAGCGAAATAGCTTTAGTATATAAGAATAAAGGTGATATAAAAAAGTCTTTAGAGATTATAAAAAGCTTTCCAATTAAATACAAGCCAGCTTTATTGATGGGAAAGAACTACTACCTTTTGGGGCAACAGGATTCTGCTTATATTTGTTTAAATGAAGCTTTAAAAACTTATAATATTTATACTAAGGCGTCTGCATACGAGTGCTTATATAAATTGGGGGATACTCCCAAATACCGTAAATACCTGAAAACCTATTGCGATTCTCTTCTTTTTTACAACGACTCTATTATGGCACTTGATAAAGGCAAGGAGATTATTGCCTACAAGGAAAAATTTGACAATGAGAGACTAACGACAGAAAAGCAAAGGTTAGAGCTGGAGATGGCCAATATAATGAACTGGTGGATGTTTACCATTGTTATGGTTTTGCTGATACTGGTTTTCTTTGCTTACATATACTTACGCAAACAGATAGCTATTCGTAGAAAACAGAAAGAAATGGATAATCTTTCTATTCTACTACATCAGAAAGATATAGAAATGAAGAAAAATGAATCATACATAGCTGAACTTCAGAAGCAGTATGGGGAAAGTATTCAAAAGGAAGATTTGTATATAGAACAGTCTGAGGTTCTTTTACAATTGAAAAAGGGAAATGAACAACTATGTCTCGAAAAAGACATACTGAATGAAAAGCTTTCTTCTTATTCCGGTTCCTCTTCTTATATGCAGTCGAACGTTAAAGTGCTTGCGGACAGGTTGTCTGAACTTGAAAAAAGGGAGAATGAACTTTGTACACTCATATTATCTGAAATGCCTATACTGAACAATCTTCACAAAAAACCGGAATATTTAAGTGACACAAGACTGACAGAGATATGCAGGATAACGGACAATATATATCAGAACTTTACGAAACGATTAATGAAGGATGTACCGTCCCTAAGTGAGCATGAAATTATATTATGTTGTCTTATAAAACTTCGTTTTTCAATAGCCGAAATTTCCATTTTCATGAATATAGCATCTACCTCAGTTTCTAGAAGCAAACTCAGAATTAAGAATAAAATTTATGCCCTATCAAAAGATAGTTCCTATGAAAAAAGTCTTGATATATGGTTATGGGAGTATTAGCAGACTATATAAAATCTATATTACACATATAATACTTAGAATTAATGTATTGATTCTCAGAAGGTAATTGAATTAGTAGCATGTAATTTTGTCTATTTGCTATCTATCTCTATTATTAGAAATGTACTGTATAAACAGCTAATTTTGCAGATACAAAAATATCTAAATGAAATTTATTATGCTACAAAAAATCATGTTTATAGGCATACTTTTATGTTGCGGTT
>JAHHQV010000006.1 GCA_020026175.1 Phocaeicola sp.
TCAGGCTTATAAAACTATATGCATAGCTCCCCCATGTTTATCGGGTGAGCCGAAACAAGGCCTTATTATAGAGGAGATCTGTGATAAAAAGAAAGAGATATACTTGAATTATACTTTCAAGTATATCTCTTTGTAATGTTATAAATAGTAATGCTATTTAATTTCGAATTCCTCTTTCATGTCTATCTCTTCTCCTTTTGAATCATAGAAATTGTATTGGAGCATAGCCAGATTCTGATTGGGAATAATCTTGATGCCGAATCCGTATTTCATCTGCCATTTTCTTTTGAGGGATACAAGTCCCTGGTTAATATATGCAGCTACATACGGATGTATATGCAATGTGAATTTCCTTATCTTCAACTTATTGACCAGATAGTCTAACTTGCTTTCAAGTGTGTCGGTAAAAAGTATGGAAGGTTTTATTTTACCTTTTCCGAAACATACCGGACATTCCTCGTCTGTAGTTACATCCATCGCCGGACGTACTCTTTGTCTTGTGATCTGCATCAGTCCGAATTTGCTTAGCGGCAAGATATTGTGTTTTGCCCTGTCTTTTTGCATATTCTGACACATGCGTTCATAGAGTTTTTGGCGGTTTTCAGCAAGATTCATATCAATAAAATCTACAACGATTATTCCACCCATGTCTCTAAGCCTTAATTGTCGTGCCAGCTCGTCAGCGGCACCAAGATTTACATCTATAGCATTGGCTTCCTGTCCGTTTGTGGATTTGGAACGGTTCCCACTGTTGACATCTACCACATGGAGTGCTTCAGTATGCTCTATTATAAGATAGGCACCGCTTTTGTATGAAACAGTTTTGCCAAATGATGACTTGATTTGTTTGGTGATGGAAAAATTGTCGAATATGGGAAGCTGACCTTTGTAGAGCTTTACTATATTTTCCCTTTCAGGAGCAATAAGCGCTACATAATCTTTTACTTCTTTGTAAACGGTTTCATCGTTTACATAAATATTTTCATATGAAGGGTTAAACAAGTCTCGTAGCATAGCTACTGTTCTGCTTGTCTCTTCGTATACTAATGAAGGTAGCTTAGTCGACTTTTGAATTTTAGTTATTGTCTCTTCCCAATGTTTTAATAATACCTTAAGCTCTGAGTCAAGTTCGGCAACCCTTTTTCCTTCGGCTACGGTTCTTACTATAACTCCGAAGCTTTTAGGCTTGATGCTTTGAAGCAGTTGTTTTAATCTTGCTCTTTCTTCGCTTGATTTGATTTTTTGCGATACGGAAACTTTGTCATTGAACGGGATAAGAACCAAATATCTTCCTGCGAAAGAAAGTTCGCATGTAAGTCTCGGTCCTTTTGTAGAGATTGGTTCTTTAACAATTTGCACTATAACCTCTTGTCCCTGTTGCAAGACATTTGATATTGTACCTTCTTTGTCTATGTCTGGCAAAGAGTTAGCCTTTGATATAGGATATAGTTTTTTCTTGTCGCTTAAAACCTGTTTAAGGTATTTTTGATATGAATGAAACTGTGGTCCCAAGTCAAGATAGTGAAGGAAAGCATCTTTTTCGAAGCCGACATCAACGAAACAAGCATTCAATCCAGGCATCATCTTCTTGACTTTACCCAGATACATGTTACCCACGGAAAAAGATAGATTTCTTTCTTCCTTCTGAAATTCTACCAGATTTTTGTCCTCTAGCAGAGCGATGGAAATATCCTTGGGCTGTACGTCAACAACTAATTCGCTTGTCACTTTTTACTTGGATTTATTGATAGTTTTTATTAAATCTTAATTAACACAAAGAACAAACCTGAAAGACTCGTATGAGCTTTGCAAGTTTGTTCTTTATTGATTTAGGACAGACTAATGATTATTTTTTGCTTTTATGTCTGTTCTTTCTTAGTCTTTTTTTACGCTTGTGAGTAGACATTTTATGTCTTTTTCTTTTCTTTCCGCTTGGCATAGCTTTAAAAAATTTATATGGTTAATACTAAAATTGAATTATTCTTTTACTGAAAGTGTGAAAGTCTTTGCTGGTTTAAATACCGGTATGTTGTGTTCCGGAATTATTATAGTAACGTTTTTTGAAATATTTCTAGCTGTCTTTTGTGCTCTTTTTTTGACAACGAAGCTTCCAAAACCTCTCAAATATACGTTTTCTTCATTAGATAATGAATCTTTTACTGAACCCATAAATGCTTCTAGTGTTGCTAGAACGGTGTTCTTATCGATTCCTGTTTTTTTTGCAATTTCGTTTACGATATCTGCTTTAGTCATTTCGCTTTTATTTATTTGTGTTATATATACGTTATCTAATTTTTTGGTCTGCAAATATATAGCTTTTCTTGTTCTTTAAGAAATTTATTAGGCACAAATTTTTAAAAAAAGTGATAAACGTCGAGAAATAGCAGGACTTTAATACAATTTCGAACGTTGTAGTTATTGTTGGTTGCCGTTGGCTTGAATACTTTTTTTAACAATCTGAATATGCCTTTAAATCCTTTTCTGTAGTTTTATAATATAAGGTATAGATTTATGCAATTATTATACATCGTTTTTTATGAATTCGGGACAGTGGATTTAACAAAATCTATAAACAATACTTGAATTGTCGTTTTTTTTCAGTATTTTTGAAGCAAATTAAAAATAAGAACTATGTCATTAAACAAAGTACAATTAATAGGTAATGTGGGTAAAGACCCAGATGTAAGATATCTTGATAGTGGAATGGCAGTAGCTACATTTTCACTTGCTACAACAGAACGTGCATATACCCTGGCTAATGGAACTCAGGTTCCTGAAAGGACTGAATGGCATAATATAGTTTTGTGGCGCGGATTGGCCGAGACTGCAGAAAAGTATGTTCATAAGGGAGATAAATTATATATTGAAGGTAAACTTCGTACCCGTTCGTATGACGACCAGAACGGAGTGAAGCGATATATTGTAGAGATTTTCGGTGACAATATGGAGATGCTTACCCAACGCTCTGCACAGCAGCTTTCGCAGCAGGTGGCATCACAGGCGCAGCAGCCGGTAAAACATACATCACAACAGAATGATGTGGATGATTCGTCTTCTGATGATCTTCCTTTCTAAAAAACATGTATAACTAAAACTTTTTTCATTGGATCCGGATTCATATTTATCTCGCTTTGCGGAATTGTGTAGTGGGGTGACTTTCAGCACCCCCGATTTAGGAGCTATGATAGCTCTCATTTTGTCTGTTCTATTACTTTATGTATCAGGTTTTGTTTCTGCATCTGAAATAGCCTTCTTTTCTCTCACGCCTTCAGATTTGAGTGAGATTGAGGATGGCAAGCATACTTCTGATGCCCGTATAAAATCATTGTTGGCTGAATCTGAAAGCTTGTTGGCTACTATTCTTATCTCCAACAACTTTGTCAATGTGATGATAATCATGTTATGTAATTACTTTTTTGCATTTGTCATTGATTTTGGCGATGCAAAGATTCTTGAGTTTCTGGTAATTACAGTTATACTTACATTCCTGTTGCTGCTTTTTGGGGAAATAATGCCAAAGATTTTTTCTTCACAGAACGCCTTGAAGTTCAGCAGAAAGGCAGCACCTACCTTGACAATACTCCGCAAGGTATTCTGGCCATTGTCGTCAATGCTGGTAAGTTCTACTTTCATCATCAATAAAATAGCACATAAGAAACATCAGAGTCTGTCTGTAGACGAGTTGTCTCAGGCTTTGGAGCTTACTGACAAAAATGAAATATCAGAAGAGAGCAACATGCTTGAAGGTATTATCAGATTTGGTGAAGAGACGGCCAGAGAAATCATGACTTCACGTATTGATATGATAGACTTGGATATAGAATCGTCTTTTTCTGAGGTTCTGAAATGTGTGGTTGACAATGGATATTCCAGGATTCCTGTGTATAAGGATTCGAGAGACAATGTAAAGGGAATACTATATGTAAAGGACTTGCTTCCGTATATCGAAGATTGTGATGATTTTAATTGGAGGAAACTCATACGTCCGGCTTTCTTCGTACCCGAAACGAAAATGATTGACGACCTTTTGCGCGATTTTCAGGCCAATAAGGTCCATATGGCTATAGTGGTAGACGAATTTGGAGGAACTTCAGGACTTGTAACAATGGAAGATGTGATAGAGGAGATTGTGGGCGAAATTAATGATGAATATGATGAAGAAGAGCGCATGTACGTCAAGATATCCGATAACACGTATATATTCGAAGCTAAAATTCTTCTTTCTGATTTTTATAAGATTCTTAAGGTTGATTCTGAAATATTTGACGATATTTCAGAGGATGCCGATACCTTGGCAGGGCTTCTGTTGTCCATAAAGGGAGAATTTCCTGTTCGTCACGAAAAAATTCCATACCAGAATTTTGTTTTTGAGATTTTGGAAATGGATTCGAGAAGAATACTGAAAGTCAAGGTTGTAGTTAATCAAGATAAGTTAGAACTTTAATATTGCTTAATTCATTTTTATGCCTTTACTAAGAAGATGGGAGTATAAGGGTGCCGTATGCGGTATATGGAAAGTTACTGAAACTCAAGAGTGGTTTTCAGGCAAGTTGTCGGATTTACCTTATCTGAAAGCAGAACTGGAATCATATAAGGCAGACTCGCGCAAAATGGAATATCTTGCAGTCAGAATGTTGTTGAACGAGATTGCTGCCGATAACCTGAGGATTCTCCACTACAAATCCGGCAAGCCTTATATAGAAGGCAATAGCTTGAAAATATCTGTTTCACATACAAAAGGTTATGTTGCAGTTTGTCTTCATCAACATAACGAAGTCGGGATAGATATAGAATATATATCCCCAAGGATAAAGAAAATATCCTCTCGTTTTGTGCGTGAGGATGAAATGTCATTCATAAAAGACTATTCATGCATAGACGGCGATGGATGTAGATATGTATACAATCTTTTGCTTCTGTGGAGTGCAAAGGAAGCTATTTATAAGATAATAGACCAGCCTGAAGTGGATTTCACAAATCATATGCGTATATATCCTTTTGTTTTGGGTATGAGCGTTGAAAAGCAACTGTCGGACATGGGTTTCATCGGTTGCGGAAGTATAGAATCCCAAGAATACAAGACAGAGAAGAAGTCTGTCTTTTCGGTAGAATACCTTGTACATGAAGATTTTGTATGCACATGTTGCATTTCAGACCAGCCATTATTTGTGTAATGAAAAGATGAATTCAAGACCTCCATTAGGGGAGTTTTTAGCAAAGATACTTCCCTTATGGAACATTACGGCATTCTTCACTATGGCCAGTCCAAGGCCTGTTCCTCCAAGTTTTCTCGACCTCCCTTTGTCTACTCTGTAAAATCTTTCAAACAATCTTGACAGATGTTTGTCTTCTATTCCCGACCCTGTATCCGAGAAACTGAAATAATAAAATTCCTCGCTCTCTCTGAAACTGTTTATAGTGATGCTTATATCTGTTCCTGCATAGGCTATGGAATTGTCCATAAGATTCCTGAAAATTGAATATACCAACGAAAAGCTTCCGTTTATTGTTATTTCGTCAGAAAGCAGATTGTTTACCTTTATTTTTTTTTTCTCTAGTTCCAGTGTGACTTCGTTTATAATGTTTTCTACCATTTGGCTTATATCCACACACTCCCTTTCCACCATTTCAGGAGCCTCATCCATTCTTGAAAGCACAGAAATGTCGTGTAGCAAAGTGCTTAATCTGGTACTTTGAGCATAGCTTCTTTCCAGAAAAGTCTTCATGGTCTTTTCCGGGATGTCAGGATTGTTCAGAATCGTTTCTATATATCCTTGAATACTGCTGACAGGGGTTTTCAGCTCGTGTGCAATGTTTTGCGTCAGTTGCCTTTTTAGTCTGGCCTGTTCTTCTTCTTTGGTGTTATCTATTATCGATATTTCAAAAGACAAGTCTTGGAATATAATACACTCTATGATAAAGTTTCGTGCATTTTTATTCAGTTGTATGCACATTTTCTTTTCTTCTTTGGTGTAGTTGTCCTTGTTCTTGTTCTTGTTCAGAAAATCTGCTATAGGCTGTAGTTCGGGTATCGAGAATATCTCATCCGAAGAACTGAGGTTATTGTCCGATATATTGTTTATATATTGTGTGAATAGATTGTTTACAAGAATCTCGTTTCTTTCTTTAGTGAATATTCCAAGTCCTTCATGGGTGATTTGCAGATGTGATATAAGTTTTTCTCTTTCTATATACAATGCTTCTTTTGCCCTATGCAGTCTTTTATAGATTTTAATGATATGTTGTGATATTTCCCCCAGTTCGTTTTTAGGGAAAGTCTTAAGAATCTCCAGGTCAATAGGTTCGTTTTTGTCGGCCTTTATTGCAAACTGCTGAAGGTTTGTAGTAGACTTCCCTAGTCTGAAGGTTAGTCTGTAAAGGATGATTATCAAAATTATGAATATGGAAATAGTGAACCACAGATATTGTGAGTCGGCTTTTAGATGTTCTGTAAGACTTACATCATATGGCAAGGCCGAGCGTATGATAATATCTGTCGAAGGATAATATTTGGCAGAATAGAAATATTGTAGCCCGTCTATACTTTCCGAGCGTCGTCGTATGTCATATCCTTTATTGTGGATTATGGCATCTTTTATTTCTTTTCTTGACGCATGGTTGTTGAACTTGTTGATGTCCTTATGTGTTGAGTCGAATATCACGTTTCCGTCTTTCCCTATAATTGTAACACGCAATTCAGGAATCATGTGTTTGTTGAGATAGCTGTATAGTGAGTCGGTTACATTGTTATCGCTTAAATAGCCGAAAATCTGGTCGTTGTAATTCTGTAGCTGAGCCTTTAGCAATTCTGCCTTGTATGTCTTTTCTCTTTTGTTCTGGAATAAAAGAAAACATGCGACAAAAGCCATGAACAAGGTTATTACTGATAAAAATATTTTCTGGCTGAATGATATTATCCTCATGGTAGGGGTAGGTATGATGGCTTGTAATTTTTTTTTGCTTTATTTATCTTTCACTTAGAGAACTATTCACATTCAAAACAGTAGCCATATCCAAGTCTGGTTACAATGTTTTTTCCGTATTTCCCTATTTTTTTTCTTAGTCTTGTGATATTTACGTCTATTGTTCTGTCTAGCACAAGCACCTCGTCGTGCCACACTTTGTTTAATATATCTTCTCTTGAATACACTCTGTTTTTGTTCTGAAGAAGTAGAATCAATATTTCAAACTCCTTTTTAGTCAGAGAAATCTCCTCTTCTCCTATATATACTTTTTTCTTGAGTATGTCTATCACAAGATTCTCATATCCTATAAGTTTCCTGTCTTCTCTTACAATGTTTGATGTCCGTCTAAGAAGTGCCTTTATTCTGGCCATTACCTCCTTTAGCGAGAAAGGCTTTGAGATATAGTCGTCTGCTCCCAGATTGAAACCTGTAAGTTTATCGTTTTCGGTATCTTTTGCTGTAATGAATATAATAGGAATAGATGCAGTCTTGTTATTCTTCTTGAGCATGCTTGCCATTTTAAATCCTGAGATTTCGCCCATCATTACATCAAGGAGTATAAGATTGTACTTGTTTAGTTCTATTTTAAGAGCTTCTTCAGCAGAGTTTGCTGTATCTACTATGTATCCCTCGGTTTCAAGGTTGAACTTTAAAATTTCGCACAAATCTTCTTCATCATCTACAACTAGTATTCTATACTCATTCATGGCAATTCTATATTTTCTTGTTTTATTACATTTCAGGTTTTGTTATTTCACCTGCCAGCGAGTGTTCCATTTCCTTTCTTATATCATCTGGTGTAAGGTCGTGTCCCAACAAGAACATAAGTTTTGTAAGCACACATTCTACTGTGGCATCATAACCGCTTATTACACCTGCGTCAAGTAGATGAAGTCCGGTTTCGTATCTTCCCATTTCCACCATACCTGTTTGACACTGGCTTATGTTTACTATTACGATACCTTTTTTAGTTGCTTCGGAGAGTAGTTTTATAAACCAAGGTTTTTGAGGTGCATTGCCCGAACCATATGTTTTCAGCACAACGGCTTTTAGTCCGGGAGTATTGAATATGGTGCGCACCAGACTTTCCTGTATGCCGGGGAATATGGTAAATACCAGAACGTTTGAGTCGAATACATAATGCGGGTGCATAGGAAGGTTGGAATTGACCTTTTTTATTTTGTCGTAAGCATATTTGATGTGTATGCCTGCCGTAGCAAGAGTTGGATAGTTGTACGAGCGGAAAGCATTGAAGTTTTCTGCATTGATTTTAGTGGTGCGGTTTCCTCTCAACAGATGGTTTTCGAAGAATATGCAAACTTCGGGCACTATGGCTGTGCCGTCCGGATATTTTGCGGCAGCAATTTCTATTGAAGTGATTAGATTTTCTTTTCCGTCTGTACGCAGAACACCTATCGGGAGCTGGCTGCCTGTAAGTATTACTGGTTTGCTCAGATTTTCAAGCATAAAGCTCAGGGCCGATGCTGTATAGGCCATGGTGTCTGTTCCGTGTAATATTACAAACCCGTCAAAATGCTCATAATTATAGTCTATTATCTTTACAAGTTTTGCCCACAAGGCTGGCTCCATGTCAGACGAGTCGATAGGAGGGGTGAATTGGTATGATGAAATTCTATAGTTGAATCTCTTCAGTTCGGGTACATTTTCTTGTAGTTGATCAAAATTAAAAGCCTCCAAAGCTCCGGTTTCAGGATTCTCTATCATGCCTATAGTTCCGCCGGTGTATATTAAGAGTACTGAAGGATAATCAGGTTTTATCATAAGCTTTTATTAAGTTTGTGAGATGCAAAGATACTAACTTTTCGTAATAAATATAATTGTTAAACTAATTATTTTCAATTGTAATTGCTGACTTATTTATATATTGTAAAGGCTGATATGCTGCCTTCTGATGTGTTTTTGGTGTCTTTATGATATATTATACTGTTTGTTGTTATTGTATTGAAAGTAAAGAACTGTCAGGAACTTTACTTTTACTACGACTGTGGATTGTGTTGTTTTTTTATATATTAATTTGTAACTTATTTTTCCAGCCAATTCCTTATCATTAGTTTGCCGTAGGGGGTAAGCACAGATTCCGGATGGAATTGTATGCCTCTAACATCAAGCTCTTTATGTTTTATTCCCATTATATAGCCTTCTTCACTTTCAGCCGTTATCTCCAGACATGATGGTAATGAATCTTTGTCTACTACCCATGAGTGGTATCTTCCTACTTTTATTTTGTCTGGCAACGATTTGAATATATAGTCGTCTGCCATAATTCTGACCTCGCTCTGTATACCGTGGAATACATTTCTCAGATTCGTTATCCTTCCTCCAAAAGCTTCACCTATGGCCTGTTCTCCAAGGCAGACTCCCAAAATGGGCTTTATGCCAGAATATGTCCTTATTACGTCCATCAGCAGACCTGCTTCTTGTGGTACTCCCGGTCCGGGAGACAATAGAATCTTGTCGAAACCACCGATGTCTTCTATCTTGAAGCCATCGTTTTTCAGTACTATGACTTCTGCTCCAAGTTCTTTTACCAGATGGCTCAGATTATATGTAAACGAGTCATAATTATCTATTATTAATACTTTCATTGTCCTTTCTGTATGATTAAAGAATTTCTACAAAGTTATACAGCATTTCTTAATCCACATTTGTCTGGCGACATATTTTTGTAGCATCGATTTAAAATGATGTTTTTTCAATGTTACAAAGTTTTGTGGATGAAGATTTTCAGCCGGTTCTTACGCAAAAAAAATGACCAGTCGTTTTAATTGAAACGCTTATTCGTTTTAGCTTGAATGACCAGTCGCTTTTGATGGAATGTCCGGCTGATTGAAAATTCTTGTTTTTTCATTTATTCTGCTGTATAGTCTTGGCTATATTTCATATATGTTTCCAGGTCCTTGTCTCCCCTTCCGGATACAGTAAGAACAACAATGTCATCAGGTTTGAAGTCCATTTTGTTCAAAGCACCCAAGGCATGTGCAGATTCAAGAGCGGGGATGATCCCTTCTGTACGTGTCAGTTCGAATGCAGCTTTCAGAGCTTCATTGTCATTTATGGCAAAAACTGTAGCTCTTTTCTTTTCGGCAAGATTAGCATGCATGGGACCTATGCCAGGATAGTCTAGTCCGGCAGAGATTGAATATGGCTCTATTATCTGTCCGTTGTCATCTTGCATCACTAGTGTCTTGAAACCATGTATGATACCTGTCTTGCCAAGATGTATTGTGGCTGCCGTTTTTCCAGTTTCTATTCCATATCCTCCGGCTTCTGCCAATACTATTTTCACTCTTTCATCATCCAAATAGTGATATATGCTTCCTGCTGCATTGCTTCCTCCTCCTATACATGCTATAAGGTAATCGGGGTAATCTCTTCCTTCTTGCTCTGTGAGTTGTCTTTTTATTTCCTCGCTTATAACAGACTGTAGTCTGGCAACCATGTCTGGATAAGGATGAGGTCCTACCGTAGAGCCTATTACGTAGTATGTATCCGTAGGATTGTTGCACCATTCTCTTAGTGCTTCGTTGGTGGCATCCTTCAGTGTCATATTGCCGGAAGTGACTGAGATGACTTCAGCTCCTAGCATTTTTATTTTTTTTACGTTTGCTTTTTGTCTTTCCACATCTGTTTTTCCCATATATACTACACACTCCATACCCATAAGTGCGCATACTGTAGCAGTTGCCACTCCATGTTGCCCGGCTCCTGTTTCGGCTAATATCCTTTTCTTACCCATTCTTCGGGCTAAGAGAACTTGACCTATGGCGTTGTTTATCTTATGTGCTCCGGTATGGTTCAAATCTTCTCTTTTGAGATATATTTTGCATCCATGCTTTTTTGACAACTTTTCTGACAGATAGAGTGGTGAAGGTCTTCCTACGTAATCTCTCAGAAGTCGTGAAAATTCTTTTTTAAAAGATTCGTCGTTTATGATTGTTTTGTATGATTTTCTCAGTTCTTCTACATTCTGATGTAAAATTTCGGGAATATATGTGCCTCCGAAATTGCCGTAATATCCGTTTTCGTTTATCTGGAATGATTTCATGGTTTTCTTTGTTTTTTGATTCAATAAATTGTGTGGATGTATATAATTGTCGATTATAGTGTATATACAAAAACATATATAACCAAAAAGGACCACCGTAAAGTACGGCAGCCCTTTTTGGTTATATATCCTATGTTATAAATATTTTATATTGGTATATACACATGACTGATTTCCCTTACGACCTGTAGAGTTGTAAGAGACGCCACCAAAATAATGTATTTACCAATGTTGTTCTCATTTTTGTTTTAATTATTTTTATTTATTCGGTTGCAAATTTAAGGCTAATAATTAAAAATGCAAATTTTATGGAGCTTTTTTTATTTGTGTCTTGATTAGGGTTCATTTTTTGTATAAGTTTGCGACAATAATTTTATAATTTGTAAAGATGAAAAGAATAATAATGTACCTATGCCTGTTGGCTATAGGTTTTAATTCGGTCATTTCGGCTCCTAGAAAGAATAAGGCCTATGAGGATTATATCAGGAAGTATCGAAGTATAGCTGTAGACGAAATGAAGAAATATCATATACCTGCCAGTATCACTCTGGCGCAAGGTCTGCTTGAGTCGGGTGCCGGGAAAAGTTTGTTGGCCAGGAAATCAAACAACCACTTTGGAATAAAGTGTGGAAGCTCATGGCGTGGACGTACCGTACGGCATGACGATGACAGGCGTAATGAATGTTTCCGTGCATATCGTCGTGCAAGGGATTCTTACGAAGACCATTCCAAGTTTCTGAGAACAGGTGCAAGATATGCTTTTCTTTTCAGACTGAAGATTACAGACTATAAAGGTTGGGCCAAGGGCTTGAAGAAGGCAGGATATGCCACAGATTCCAGATATGCCACCAGACTTATAGACATTATAGAACTGTATGAATTGAATCAATATGACAGGAAAGGTGGCTTGAAATGGGCCGAAGAGTTCCCTAATCCTCATCAGCCTTATTTGTCAAACGGAATGCTTTATGTGATAGCCAGAAGAGGTGACACGTTTAAATCATTGGGAAAAGAATTTGATATAAGCAGCAAGAAAATACGCAAGTATAATGAATTGCCTAAAGATTACGTGTTTGAGGGAGGCGAGATTATATATCTAGAGGAAAAAGCCAAGAAAGCATCCAAGGATTGTATTTTCTATACTGTCCGTCCCGGTGATTCGATGTATTCCATTGCGCAAAAGTATGGTATACGTCTCAAGTATCTTTATAAGATGAACGACATGAAGGAAGATGCCCCTGTGCCTAATGTAGGCGATATGCTAAGACTCAGATAGTGGGGTTGATATAATTTTTGAAGTCCAATAAACAGTCCTGTTTTGTCAGTGAAAGTTTATTGGACTTTCTTTTTTTTGTAGTTTCTTTGTGGGTATAATGAATGTACTTTTTCAGATTCATACCTTTGGGTTGTTCTTTGCTTTTACACTAATGGATGCAAGTCCTATGAATGTAAGCATACCGTTGAACATCAGCATCTCGTATCCGAATTTATATCCTGTGTTTATAAATGTTGCATAGTCTATTATATAGCATATGACAGGAGATATTATCGCTATAAGAGGTACAAGTCTGTCTTTTGGCTTCTTGTCGGTAAATAGTCCGAAGCAGAATAATCCCAGCAAAGGACCGTATGTATATGATGCAACAGTATATATGGTATCTATTACGCTTTGACTGTTTACGGCATCGAATATCATTATACAGGCTACGAAAACTATTGAAATGCCTATATGTGCAGCTTTCCTTATTCTTACAGCTTTCCTCTCTGGATATTTTTCAGTCTCCAATATGTCGATACAGAAACTTGTGGTAAGTGCGGCTAGTGCAGAATCTGCACTAGAAAAGGCTGCTGCTATTATACCTATGGTAAAGAAAACCAGAACAGTATACCCCAGATATCCTTCGGCTGCAAACATGGGCAAAAGATCGTCGCCTTTGGCTGGTACGGCTATGTTCAATTGTGTGGCAGCCACCATTAGAAGCACGCCGAGAGACAGAAACAGAAAATTAACCGGCACAAACGATATGCCATAGCAATACATGTTTTTCTGTGCTTCTTTCAGGTTTCGGCATGAGAGGTTTTTCTGCATCATATCTTGGTCAAGGCCGGTCATTACTATTGTAATGAAAATTCCGCTGAAGAACTGTTTGAAGAAATTTTGTTTTGAGCCCCAGTCATCGAATACGAATATACGGTTCATGTCGCTTTCCTTTATCGTACTTGCTATTTCAGACAAGTCCATGTTTAGCTTGTCGGCAATGTTGTATAGAATCAATCCTAAAGCCATAAGCAGACAGAATGTTTGCAGGCTGTCTGTCCATACTATAGTCCTGATTCCGCTTTTGTAAGTATAGAGCCATATCAGCACTACCGTACCTATGGCAGTTATGGCAAATGGAATGTTGTAAATGTCAAATACATACTTCTGAAGTATTATACACACCAGATAAAGTCTGGCGGCAGCTCCCAGAATCTTCGAGATAAGGAAAAAAGAAGCTCCAGTCTTGTAAGAGCAGTTCCCTATCCTTTGTCCTAGATATGTATAAATAGATGTAAGGTTCAACTTGTAATATAGTGGTAGCAGTACATGTGCTATGATGATGTATCCAAAGAAGAAGCCCATACACGTCTGCATGTATGTCATGTCGATGTTTTTTACCATACCGGGAACAGATACGAATGTAACTCCAGACAAAGAAGCACCTATCATGCCGAAAGAAACGACATACCACGGCGACTGCTTGTTTCCTCTGAAAAATGCGTCGTTGTCAGAATGTTTGTTGGCTGTGATTCGTGAAATGCCAAGAAGTATGATAAAATATATTGTTACTGTAAATATTATCAGTATTCCGTTCATATAGCTAAATGGTATAATTTTTTGCATGCAAAGGTAGTGATAAAAGACGATATAATGAAGCAAGTGGCAAATATACGAACGGAAAAGCCAATGTGCCTTGTGATATTATTGCTAGTTATGGTATAAAACTATATTTTTGTACGAAATTTAATAATACAGAATAAAAATGAATCAACAATATCCATCAGTCCTGCTCGAAAAAGCAGTAGATGAGTTTTCTAAACTTCCAGGAATAGGCCGTAAAACTGCAATGCGACTGGTGTTGCATTTGCTTCGTCAGGAGAAAAAAGACGTAGAATCTTTCGGCAATTCTATAATAACTCTTAAGCGTGAAGTGAAATACTGTAAGGTATGCCATAATATTTCGGATACAGAGGTGTGCAGGATATGTTCTACCCCATCGCGCGATGCTTCTACTGTTTGTGTTGTAGAGAATATCCGTGATGTGATGGCTGTAGAGAATACGCAGCAGTTCAACGGACTGTATCATGTTTTGGGAGGTGTCATATCGCCTATGGATGGGGTAGGTCCTTCCGACTTACAGATAGACAGTCTTGTAGACAGAGTGAGGAATGGGGGAGTGAAGGAGATTATTCTGGCTCTGAGCTCTACTATGGAAGGGGATACTACAAACTTTTATATTTTCCGTAAACTGGCGGGATATGATGTGAAGGTTTCTGTCATTTCGCGTGGTATTTCCATTGGTGATGAACTTCAGTATACTGACGAAGTGACTTTGGGGAGGTCTATAGTGAATCGTATAGAGTTTACAGGTAGAATGTAGATGTACTGATATTTTATAATGTTTGCTATAATTGTAAGTCATTTAATTTTTTGTGTAAAAACAAGTCATGAAAAAAATAGAATCGTTGTTGAGAATACTTAAGATGGAATATATGTTGATGTGGTTGCTTATAGTGATTGCAGTAGCACTGTACGAAATGGATTTTATACCACAAGGTACTATGGTAGGAATTGCTGAAGCTGAATATTTGTCACAGCTTACAGGAGTTCTTCTATGTGTTTGTCTTATACCAATTTCTTTGCGTATGTTCGGGCTGTTTATTTCAAAGAATATCAAGACAATGAATATGGAGAACGCACTGAAAAGTTATCGAAGATGGAGTGAAGTTCGTATAATAATGCTCTTTGTAGTTGCTCTTTTCAATATATCAATGTATTATTGGACTATGGATATAACTGGATTGTTGTGTGGGTGTATGGCTCTTCTGGCTTCACTCTTCTGTGTGCCAGGCAGAAAAAGACTGTTATCCGAACTTGATATGGAAGATGAAAATATAGCGGAGGACTGAATATGAATGGTATAAGACTGCGAACTCCGGAACCTGAAGATCTGGATGTGATGATGGAAATAGAAAATGATGTTTTTTTGTGGAGGCATAGTAGTGTCAATACCGGACCTTACAGCCGTTTTCAACTTAAAAGATATATCGAAGAAAATGAGAATAATATTTATATCGATAACCAACAACGTTTTATGATTGAAGTATCAGAGGGTAGGGTTGCAGGCATGATAGATGTTTTTGATTTTGATTTAAGAAACAATCGTGCCGAAATAGGGGTTGTTGTCTTGCCTTCTTTCCGTTCTTGTGGGATAGCTGCATTGGCTATAAATAAAATTGAGGAACATTGTTTTGGTTTTCTTGGTATGAAACAGCTTTATTCTTATGTGAGACAGGACAATGAAGCTGCTATTTCATTGTTTCGTAAATGTGGATTTGCAGAAGTTGGGGTGTTGAAATCTTGGGTAAGGTGCGGTCACGAATTCTGTGATGTATCTATATTCCAGAAATTATCTGTAATCTGATGTTTCTAATAGTATTGTAAGAAGATAAAAAAAACAGGACAGAATCTTACGATTGTGCCCTGTTTTACCCAATTGACGAGTGTATATTAAAGTCTAGTTTATTGAGTGTGTCTTATTTGTTGTTATTGTCGTATTCTTTCCATCCACCGCCTAAGGCTTTGTATAGATTCACCAGTGTAATCTGTTTGTCACGTATGGCATTGCTGAGACCTATCTGTGCATCAAGGTAACCACGTTGTGCATCAAGCAGGTCAAGATAACCTATAGAACCACTGATGTATTGAAGTTCTGCAAGGTCGAGTGCACTTCTTGAAGCCTGTTCCAAGCGTAGCCTTGTTTCATAAATTTCTCTTGTTTTATTGAATTCTACTATAGCATTTCTTGCATCTTTGAATGCACTAAGAACAGTTTTCTCATACGAATATGTAGCCTGTTCGTAAGCGGCTTTCTTTGCTTTTAGTGCTGCTCTGTTTTTACCCATAGCAAATACAGGTGTCAACAGCGAACCTGTAAACAGATGGAACGGAGACTTCAGAAGATCCGAAAGTTCACCGCTTTCGGCACCGGCAGTAGCCGTAAGTGTAAGTCTGGGAAACAGGTTGGTAAAAGCCATTCCTACAGATGCATTTGCTGCTATCAGTGATTGTTCTGCCATTCTTACATCTGGTCTTCTTTCAAGAAGGCTTGAAGGTAGACCTACTGGAAGGGTTGCAGGCAAAAGAACATCCTCTGGCAATACCGAGCGGTTGATGTGATGTGGATATTCGCCTGTAAGGAATGCTATTTCATTCTGCTTTATTGAGATCTTCTTTTCCAAATCAGGCACCAAAGTAGAAGTACGTGCCAACTCAACTTGGGCTTGGCGGAATGAAATCTCATTTGTCAAACCTCCCTCATGTCTTATTCTAGCAAGATGAAGGCTCTTTCTTCTTGCTTCTACTGTTTGTCTTACAATCGAAAGTTCATTGTCGAGTGCCACCAGTTCAAAGTACGACTGTGCCATCTGGGCAATAAGACTCATTTTTACTGCTTTCTGGTTTTCTACAGAGTTCATGAATTCTGCTACACTTTTGTCTCTTGCCCATCTTAGGTTTCCCCATAGGTCAAGTTCCCATGAAATGCTTGCTTTAAGGTCAAATTCCTTGCTAGGATTAAAATTTTCTCCACCGTAGTTTTTCCCTTTCTTTTCTGCATACATTTTTGTTCCTATTGAAGGGAACATGTTTGCCCAGTCAATACGTTTCATGGCTGCTAGTTCTTTTACTTTTGTAGCAGCTATAAGCATATCCTTGTTATTCTCCAAAGTCTTTTTTATCAGTGTCTGTAGAATGGTGTCTGTGTATAGTTGTTCCCAAGGATAGTCTGCTATAGAAGTACTGTCTATACTTGTCGTGTCCAGCTTTTCAGGAAGACTCATTTCAGGACGAGTATAGTGTTTTCCCAACTGACAGCTACTCATTGCTAGAGTAGTTGTCAGTATTAAAATTATTGATTTATATCTATATTTCATCTTTCAGCTTTTTGGATATTAGTTTTTTTTGATTTAAGTTTTCCTGTTGCTTTATATATCATTACAAAGAAGAATGGTACTAATACTATACCTATTGTAACGGCAACTATCATTCCGAAGAATACACCTGTACCTATTGCCTGACGGCTGGCAGAACCTGGACCTGTTGCGATGACCATAGGCAACATACCAAGTATAAATGCTAATGATGTCATCAAGATAGGACGGAAACGAAGCTTGGCAGCATGTATAGCCGATTCTATAACATCACAACCTTGGTCTACCTTTTCTTTGGCGAACTCAACTATAAGGATGGCATTTTTTGCAGCAAGTCCGATAAGCATGACTAGACCAATCTGGAAGTATGTATCATTTTCGAGTCCGCATAGTGTCACTCCAGCATATGCTCCAAGAACGGCAACTGGCAATGATATCAATACGGCTACAGGAACTGTCCAGCTTTCGTAAAGAGCTGCCAGGAACAAGAATACGAACAGGAATACTAATGATAGGATGATTCCTGTCTGGCCACCTGCCTGTTTTTCCTGATATGAAAGTCCACTCCATTCTACACCTATGTTTTTAGGAAGTTTCTCGCGGGCTATTTCTTCCAATATGCTCATAACCTGACCTGAACTTGCACCATTTGCTGTAGTACCACGTATTATAGTACAGTTAAACATGTTGAACCTCTTGATACTACCAGGTCCTGTTGTATAGTCTGTTGTTCCAAGAGCGGTAAGTGGAATCATGTCGCCGTCGGAACCTCTAACAAAGAACAACCCGATGTTTTCTCTCTGTTGGCGATAAGGAGCTTCAGCCTGAATATATACACGGTAGATACGGTTAAACATATTGAAGTCATTTACGTAAACCGAACCTGTATATGTTTTCATGGTAGAAAAGACATCTGCCATAGGTACTCCCGAAAGTTTTACCTTGTCTCTGTCAACATCGAAGTACAACTGCGGAATATCTGCCTGAAGAGAAGAAGACAATCCTGCTATCTCTTTACGCATAGAGGCATAATACATAAGTGTGTCTGTTGCTCTTACCAAGTCATCAAAAGTAGCTTCTCCTCTTGCTTCAAGCTGCATTTCAAAACCTCCGGCTGTACCAAGTCCAGGGATTACCGGTGGAGTAGAAAGATAAACCTTACTTTCTGGGTATGTTTCAAGCTCCTTGCGTATTCTGTCCATTACTTCCTCTATAGTTGTATTGTTTCTGTCCTTATACTCTTTCAGTATAACTGTCAGCTGGCTTCTTGCCTGACTAGTACCAACTCGAGGGCTTGAACCTGTTACATTCTGCACATATTCTACGGCAGGGTCTTTCATGATAAACGCAACTGCTCTGTCTGTCACCTCGCGGGTACGTTCCAATGTTGCTGTTTCGGGAAGTTCAAGCTCAACAGTAAAGTTACCTTGGTCTTCTACAGGAAGGAAACTGGTCGGTACCATATTATGGAAAACATAGATGAATACCAATGACATTCCAAATCCTATAAAAACTCGCTTTGGATTCTTTATTACATGATTGATATATTTTACGTATTTGTTGTTACCTATATTAAGCCATCTGTTTATAGCAGAGAATACTCTGTTCTTAGGCTTGTTTGGGTCTGTTGGTTTCAATATTAGTGAACACATTACAGGACTTAGCGTAAGGGCTACTACAGTAGACAGCAATACAGAAACAACGATAGTTACAGTAAACTGTCTGTACAACTGACCTGTGATACCTGCCAAGAAACTTACCGGAACGAATACGGCAGCAAGTACAAGAGATGTTGCTATAATAGCGCCAACCAATCCTTCCATAGCCTTTTTCGTTGCTTCGTATGGACTTAGCTTTTCTTCTTCCATTATACGTTCAACGTTCTCTACCACCACAATGGCATCATCTACCACAATGCCTATGGCAAGAACCAGACCAAGAAGTGTAAGCATATTCAGTGAGAATCCAAATATAAGCATAAATCCGAATGTTCCTATAAGAGAGATAGGTACTGCCACTACTGGTATAAGAGTTGCTCTCCAATTTTGTAGTGAAAGGAACACTACTATGATAACCAATAAAAGTGCTTCGAAAAGAGTCTTGTAAACCTCATGTATAGATTGAGAGATATAGTCGGTCATGTCGAAGGGGAAATTATATTCAAGCCCTTCTGGAAAAGTCTGACTAATTTCTTTCATTGCTTCTTTTACCTTTGTAGCGACATCCATTGCATTTGCTCCAGGTAGCATGTAGATACCAAGCACAGCTGCATTTCCGCCGTTGATGCCACTTTCGGTATTATAAGAAGACGCTTCCAGCGATACGCGTGCAACATCTTTCATTCTTATAAGGGAACCGTCTGGGTTGGCTCTTAATACTATTTCTTCAAATTCGGCTGCAGAAGACAAACGTCCCTGTGCTGTAATAGGTACTGTGATATCTATTCCTTTCATTGGCTGCTGTCCTAATACACCGGCAGCAGATTCACGGTTCTGGTCTTTTAATGCACTTTGCAGATCTTGTACAGTAAGACCGAAATTGGCAAGTTTTGCAGGATCTACCCATATCTGCATGGCATAATAACGTCCACCGATATTTGAGATTCTACTCACACCCGGAATACGGCGTAAAAGGTCGAGTACGTATAGAGTAGCAAAGTTACTGAGGTATATTTCATCAAATTTTGGGTCATCAGAAACAAGTGTTAGTGTCATAAGCTGGCTTGCAGCCTGTTTTTCTACTGTTATACCATTTTGTACCACTTCGGCTGGAAGTCTTGATTCTGCAAGCTTTACTCGGTTCTGTATTTCTACAGAAGCCATGTCTGGATCGGCCGAGATATCAAAAGTTACTGTGGCAGAGAAACCTCCTGAGTTTGAACTGCTTGATTCCATGTAGAGCATCCCCGGGGTACCGTTCAATTCCTGTTCGATAGGAGTAGCTACAGCTTGTGATACCGTCAAGGCACTGGCACCTGGATAAGATGCGCTGATTTTTACTACCGGAGGTGTGATTTGTGGATATTGGTCGATAGGAAGCATCATAAGACCTATGATACCGACTATGACAATAAGTATTGAAACGACAGCCGAAAATACTGGTCTGTCTATAAAGAAACTTACTTTCATAATTCGTTTTTTCTTATTTTACCTTTGTGTTAATAGTGGTGTATTATTCTTGAGCCTCTTTTTTATCTTCAGGTTTAGAAGACGATACCTGAACTTTTACACCCGGTGTTAGTTTGTGGAAGCCTTCTGTGATAATTGTTTCCCCAGGAGCAAGGCCACGTTCGACTACTACATCGTTTTTAAATTCAGGACCTAATTCGATAAATCTTCTTTCTGCTACTGAGTCACGTCTCATTACAAATATATACGATCCGCCTTTTTCGATAATGAGTGATCTCTTTGGCACAACTGTGGCATTTTCTCTTACATCGAGAAGAACTTTTACGCTTGTAAACTGTCCTGGAAGAAGAACATGCTCAGGATTTGGCAGTTCTGCTCTTACCTGGAAAGTTCCTGTTTTAGGGTTTACTTGCGGTGCTGCAAAATCAACAAGACCTTTGTGCTCGTAAACGGTATTGTCTGGCAAAGTCACAGTTACAGTCTGTTTCCATGTGCGAGTCGTATCTTTTTGTCCGAAAGTAACGTTACGTTCCTTGCTTTTCAGATAGTCCAAAGCTGTCATGCTGAAGTCTACCATTACGGTGTCGCTTTTTACTATAGTGGCAAGCAACGATTTTCCTCCACCACCTACAAGTGTACCTGGATCTACAAGTCTTTCACTGATGTGTCCTGCAATAGGAGAGCGTACTATTGTATATCCAAGTTCCTGTTCAGCCTGTTCAAGGTCGGCTTTACTCATTCCTACACTTGCTTCTGCTGTTTCGTAAGCTGCTATAGCATTGTCCAGGTCTAGCTGGCTGGCTGCATTTTGTTCATACAGAGGACGTATACGGTCTAAGTCGCGTTTAGCCTTCAATGCAGTAGCCTGGTCTTTTTTCAGCATGGCTCTTGCCTTATCTGCTTTAGCTCTATACTGGTCTTGGTTGATAATGAAAAGAATCTGGTTCTTGTCAATGTAACTGCCTTCTTCGAAATTCATCTTTTCCAAGAAACCTTCTACTCTGGCACGAACTTCTACAAATAGTTGGGCCCTGATTCGTCCCACATAATCGCCATATATTTCGACATTATCTTGTTTTACTTTTTCTATACAAACTATAGGCCTTTCTATGACAGCCTCTTTTTCCTTGTTGAAAAAGAAGTATAAACCTATTACAACGGAGATGCACAAAATAGCGTAGATAGTCTGTTTCTTTTTGATTCTCAAATCCTTTTTAGTCAAATTTTTTTTCATATTCATTGATTAGTTAATATTTTAGATGCCGTGAATTGATGAACAATATGCGTGCCAAAAATCCATATTTTATCTAATAACATGAAAATCAATAGTTTTGTTCGATTAGTTATTAAATTTTTTTATTTTTATGTAGAAAATTTCTACATAATTGTAGAAATGGCATTTGTTGAAATTCTCAAAAAAGATGTCCTATAACATAAAATATGCTGCAAATGTACTTATAAAATGGGAATTATTCATAACTTTGCATTATAAAACAAAACTTTACTTTATGGAACATCTTGAGACAACGGAAAAAGTTCATGATGAACAGTTGCTTCATCGCAGAGTAGATTTATTGCTACGTACAGGTAAACTGTTAGTTGAGAGCCTTGCAGACACCAATCGTGTTATGAGAAACATGAAGCGTGCAGCTGCTTTTCTGGGAATACCAGACGAAAAGTTGCATATCAATATCAGCTTTACAATGCTGATGGTGAATGTGAGCGACGGTGACTATTCGTTTACAAAATTTCAGAGAATCGAAACTCACGGGGTAAACATGACTGCTATTTCGCAGGTCAGCAAATTGTCTTGGAGGGCTATAGAAGAAGATTATACGCTCGACAAGTATGAAGAAGAATTGGAAAAAATCAGAACACGCAAGCGCAACTACACACCTTGGCAGGTAGCTATCGGTGCGGGATTTGCCTGTGGAGGTTTCTGCATTCAGTTTGGTTGCGATTGGGTAGCATTCTTGTATGCTTCATTGGCTGCCATTATTGGGATGAGAGTCCGTGCCAATTGTAATGAGTCAGGATTAAATCATTATATGGGTATAGCTATTGCTGCATTTGTTTCAACTATGCTTGCATGGGCTTCAACATTCCTTCCTGCATCGTGGACTGATACACCATGGCATCCGCTTTTGGCATGCGCATTGTTTATTGTTCCTGGAGTGCCATTGATTAATTTTGTAGACGATATGCTTGATAATTTCATACAGGTTGGAATTGTGAGAGCCGTCAATACTCTTCTGATGGTTTCTGCAATGGCATTCGGTATAGTATTTGCAGTTAAATTGTGTAGCATAGAGAATTTTTTCCCTACTATAAGTATGGTTCCTCATCATACATATCTAGAGTATGCTGTAGCAGCTGCTATCTCTGCAATGGGATTCTCTATGATTTTTAATATTCCAAGACGATTGTTGTGGGTTGTAGCAATAGGAGGTATAATAGCTGTCTGCACAAGAAACTTTGTAAATCTTGGACCTAGTACAGACAACATCGGACTTGATATGGGTATTATTATAGGTTCGTTTACAGGTTCTGTTCTTGTTAGTATTATAGCAATAAAGGCTGTACATTGGTTCCATTGTCCTAATCATGTATTGACAATTCCTTCTGTCATCCCTATGATTCCCGGTGTTTTGATGTACAGAATGTTGTTTGGTATAATAAATATGAATGTAAGTTCGCCCGAACAAGTGTCAATGTTGATGAAGGCTATACAGAGTGGCATAACTTCGGGTATGGTAATTTTCTGTATATCACTGGGCGTAGCAATTCCTAATATTTTTGGTAGGAAATATATAGCGAAAGAAAAGAACAAGCGTTTGAACGATGCTCTTGCAGAGCGTAAGGCTCGCGGTAAGTTTGTAGAGTGGTAAACAAAAATATAATGTTTCATTAAAATATAGAAGCGATATTCAGGCAAGGTTTGAATATCGCTTTTTTTTGTATGTATAGAGATAATCTGTATCTTTCTAGCTTGGTAGTAAGTGTTTCTTGGTGATATATCATCAACGGAATCAAATCGTATAGATTCTTGACTATATATTAATCTACTCTTGTATAGCTACACATTATAAAACCTACTCTTTTGAAAAACTATTATCTTTCATTCTGATTTACCCTTGAGGCTTTGTCTCTTTTCTATTATGATGCATAAAATGTCTTCGGTTATATGTCATTAAAACATTATCCGTGTGTTCTCCGTCTTCACTTTTATTGGTTAGCTCTTCTCTATTGTTCGTTGCACTTATAATATGGTAGGGGTGGTTGTTGAAAGTACATATAGTTTTATGCATGTCTACAATAGAAACACTCATACCAATAAATACATAAAAATATATACATAAAAAAGGCGTACTCTTTATCAGAGTACGCCTTCATCAGAAATATTATTTTGATAATATAATTATTTCTTTCCTTCCAACTGTTCTTTCAATGCAGCAAGAGCATCGATGTCACCAAGTGTTGTAGAAGCAGCCTGATTCTGTATCATTGGAGCTTCTTCTTTCTTAGATGATTTCTTAGAAGCTTTCTTTTCTACTTTTTCTTCAGATTTAGCAACATCTTCGAATACACGGCTGTGTGACAAAATAATACGCTTAGCGTCCTTGTTGAATTCGATTACTTTGAACTGAAGTTTTTCGTTCGACTGAGCCTGTGAACCATCTTCCTTAACCAGGTGTTTGGGAGTAGCGAAACCTTCAACTCCGTAAGGCAATGCAACTACAGCACCTTTGTCAAGCATTTCAGTGATTGTTCCTTCGTGTACAGAACCTACAGTGAATACAGTTTCGAATACATCCCATGGATTTTCTTCCAACTGCTTGTGACCAAGGCTCAAACGACGGTTTTCTTTGTCGATTTCCAATACCTGAACTTCAATTTCAGCACCTATCTGAGTAAATTCTGATGGGTGTTTGATTTTCTTAGTCCAAGAAAGGTCTGAGATGTGGATAAGACCATCTACACCTTCTTCGATTTCAACGAATACACCGAAGTTAGTGAAGTTGCGTACTTTTGCAGTGTGCTTAGTACCTACACCATATTTTTCTTCAATGTTTTCCCATGGATCAGCTTTCAACTGCTTGATACCAAGAGACATCTTACGTTCTTCACGGTCAAGAGTCAAGATAACTGCTTCAACTTCGTCTCCAACTTTCATGAAGTCCTGAGCTGAACGCAAGTGCTGTGACCATGACATTTCTGATACGTGGATAAGACCTTCTACACCTGGAGCGATTTCGATGAATGCACCGTAGTCAGCCATAACGACAACTTTACCCTTAACGTGATCGCCAACCTTCAAGTTTGCATCAAGAGCATCCCATGGATGTGGAGTAAGCTGTTTCAATCCAAGAGCGATACGTTTCTTTTCGTCATCGAAGTCAAGGATAACAACGTTCAACTTCTGATCCAAAGAAACAACTTCGCGAGGATCGCTTACACGACCCCAAGACAAGTCAGTGATGTGAATCAAACCGTCTACGCCACCCAAGTCGATGAATACACCGTAAGATGTGATATTTTTAACAGAACCTTCAAGTACCTGACCTTTTTCGAGTTTACCGATGATTTCTTTCTTCTGCTGTTCAAGTTCAGCTTCGATAAGAGCTTTGTGAGATACAACTACGTTCTTGAATTCCTGGTTGATCTTAACAACCTTGAATTCCATAGTTTTACCTACGAATACATCATAGTCGCGGATTGGTTTAACGTCAATCTGAGAACCTGGCAAGAATGCTTCGATTCCAAATACATCAACAATCATACCACCCTTAGTGCGGCACTTAACGTATCCCTTAATGATTTCTTCGTTTTCAAGAGCTGCGTTTACGCGATCCCAAGAGCGAGTAGCACGTGCTTTCTTGTGAGATAAGATCAACTGACCTTTTTTGTCTTCCTGATTTTCGATGTATACTTCTACTGTATCACCTACTTTCAGGTCTGGATTGTAACGGAATTCGTTCAAAGGAATGATACCGTCTGATTTGTAGCCGATGTTTACAACTACTTCGCGTTTGTTCATTGCGATTACAGTACCGTCAACAACCTCACGGTCATTTACTTTGTTAAGAGTACTGTCGTAAGCTTTTTCTAGTTCTTCTTTGCTTACATTTGTTACTGCGTCGCCGTTTTCATAAGCTTCCCAGTTGAAGTCCTCATTAGGAGCAATGTTCTTTAAGTTTTCCATTAAATTAATAAAATGTTTAAAATAACTAATTGTGTTAGACTTTATATTGTTTTATATAAATCGCCTGCAAATGTAGTGCTATTTTTTTACACACACAATATTTTGCATGCTTTTTTATCAAATATTGTGTGATAATGAGTTGTTTATGTGGTTTGGACGTTATTTTTTATAAATATTATGACATACCTCCAATTTCTGTTTTTTTCATTGATTGCAGACATGTGTCGTCTATAGTATTTCTGACGGCTTTTTCAGTCTTCCAGTGAATAGTCTATGGTTGTCACCACTCTTATTTTTTTTATGTGTGGTGTGTTGGCATCTCTGTCTGTTATACTGAACTGTCCCTGGTAGGCTTTCTTTATTTTTCCGAGTTTGCTTTCCGAGTCTTCTGCAAATTTTTCGGCTGCTTTCCGTGCGTTTTTTGTAGCCTCCTCTATCATTTGCGGCTTGATTTTGTTTAGGTCGGTATATTTATATTGTATCTGGTTTCTGTAATGGCCTGTGGTTATGGCTATTCCTCGTTTAAGGAGTTCTCCCTGTTCGCTTATTAGTGTGCGGATAAGGTCTACCTTGTCGGATGTTACAATTATTACCGAAGTGACGTTGTATCTGTATTGTGTTTCCTGATCGCTGTATCTTTCAGCCTTCAGGTCTATTATTTCGGGAGCATTTATACTGATTTCCTTTTCTTCTATACCTTTTTCTTTCAGAAAAGTCTTTATGGTTTCGTTTGATTTTTTTATGTTGTCGTATAGTACCTGTAAGTCATTTCCCAGACTTTTGTACACAAGCGGCCATGTAACTTCGTTTGCCTGGACTTCCATTTCGGCAAGCCCTTTCACGTTTATGTTTCTGTCTTTGTCGGCAAAATTTCCTATTCCCTGCTTGATAAATAGCCCTGCAAGTAACATTCCCAATGCTATCAGTGCAGCTTCGGTTCTGAAGTTCTTCATCTTATATTTGTTTTAATGGTTTGTTCTGTTCTTGTGATACTCGGCTAGTCCGTTTATGGGGCTTTGTGTAAAAGTGCCTGTGGTATATCCCATTTCTTCTGCTGTATCTTTTATCTCTTCTCTGAAAAACCATGACACTGAGCCTGTAAAGGAAACTTTAAGGTCTTTGTCGTAGCCGGCAAGATTTCTTCTGAAGAACTCATTGAAGCAGTTTTTCAGAAAAGCCTTTACTTCGGCTTCGTCTTTATGCTTATATATATAATGTGTCATTGATGCCAGAAATCTGTTTGCCTGAGATTCTTTGTACACTTTATATAGTATGTCTTTTTCCGTAAGGTGATAGTCTTCCAGCAGTCCGTCTTTCAGATGGTGGGGTAGGAGTCCTTTCATGCAGTCGGCTACGAATCTTTTTCCTATATATGCTCCGCTTCCTTCGTCTCCTAATATAAATCCAAGTGGCGGTATGTTGCTTGTTATTTCTTTGCCGTCGTATTGGCATGAATTAGAGCCTGTACCCATGATGCATGCTATTCCGGGCTTGTACTGGCATAATGCTCTTGCAGCTCCGGTAAGGTCGGTATGTATGTTCACGCTGGCATAGGCGAATGTGTTTTGCAGGATATCCTCTATTATGGTTGACGGTCCTGGCAGGCATCCTGCTCCGTAGAAGTATATTTCGTCTATGCTCTCTACTGAGTGGCGTCCTAGCCGTTCTGTCAGTTCGTTTGTTATGATGAGTCTTATTTGTTCTTTTGTCTGATGAAACGGATTGATTCCCTGCGTCTTTATATTATCTTGTTCATTGTCCGACAAGATTATCCAGTCTGTTTTGGTGGCTCCGCTATCTGCTATTAGTATCATGTCTTTTCGTTTTTTTGTTACTTACAAATATACGTTTTTATTACAAAAAAAGCAAATTGATAAATTTTAAAAAAACGCCTAGGCGTTCAAGTACGAACGACTAGGCGTTTTGATTAAAGCGATTAGGCGTTATTATCACGTCATGCCTCTAGGTCAGTTGTTTATATTTATCAACTTGATAAGAGCTTCCCTTTGTAAGGAAAAATTATTGCTGTTTTGTTTTACATGCTTCAGCAGTTCTGCTCCACTTTGTTTCAGTCTTGATTTCAAAAGCATGTCATTGTTTTCTTCTTCTGACATAAGCAGCATACTTACAGCAATGAGCTCAATCTTGTCTGTTCCTTCATCATTTCCAGAATAAGTGTCTATTATTTCTTTACTGTCTGTGGCTGATAGTTCACTGAAGTTCATTCCCAATACTTGTTTGGCAATGTTGTTATACTCATTCATGTCATTTATATTCAATTTCTTTCTTTTCAGAAGAACCTCGGCAATGGCAGAAATGATTTCTTGTATCATCCTGATAATGTAGTCTTGCTTTATCATTTTTTTTATTGTTGTTTCAGTTTGAATTTCAGTATTTTGCCATTGTTGGCAGGTAGGTCTGTTCCTGTAGGTCTGGATGATGTGAATGAAATCTTCTCTTCTTTTCCGCTTATAAGGTCTTTGGCTGCCACTGAGTCCGACTGAGGTATTTTCAGATATTCGAATGTATGTTCTGGAATATTTATTCCTACATGGATAGGTATGTCGTCGAAGTTGACGGCTATTAGCAAGACCTCATCTTCGTATTGTCTGATAAAAACATATTGGTTATGTTCGTTTATCTGCCAGTTGTTGATGTTGGCATACATGAGGTCAAAGAACTTACCTTTTGATATACAGTTTTCTTTGTTACACAGGTTCAGCAGTGTCTTGTAGAACGAATACACTGCTTTTTCCTTGTTGTTTAGCAGATGCTTGTTGAATCTTTTGTGGTTACACCATCTTCTGATGCTGTCTATGCACCAATAGTCGAAAATTGTGGTTCTACCGTCTTTCCCGCTGAATCCTTCTTCGTCCATACCTCTTTCTCCCAGTTCCTGTCCGAAATAAATCATTATAGGATTTGTATTCATACATGCCGAAACGATCATGGCTGGAAATGCTTTTTGGGGGCAACCTGCAAAAAAGTCGGATGCTATGCGCTGCTCGTCGTGGTTTTCGAGGAAGTTCAGCATATGCCCATTTATGTCGTCTGTGTTTTGCCAGCACGATGTTATGGCTGTTGCCGATGCGTTGTGGCATGTAACTGCTCTAAGTGTGTCGTATAGTCCAACTTTGTCGTACAGATAGTCGAAATGGCCATTGAATATATAGTTTCTGTATTCGTTTGGATTGTAGACTTCTGCAATGAAGATGATGTCTTTGTATTTTTCTTTTACTTGTGGTATGGCCCATCCCCAAAATTCGCACGGAACCATTTCTGCCATGTCACATCTGAAACCGTCTATGCCTTTTGATGCCCAGAAAAGTAGGATGTCGCGCATTTTTGTCCATGTGTCGGGTATTGGATTGAAGTGGCATCCTGTGTTGTTGAAAAAGTCTATTCCATAGTTCAACTTTATGGTTTCATACCAGTCTGTCATATTGGGCCATGCATCAAATTTGTTGTTGCCTGTAGCTTTTGCCGGATTTTCTGTGTATCTGCCATATTCTGGCGTGTATAGGTTTATGTCACCTTTAAGTTCCTCTCCCGGTATGTAGTAGAAATTGTTGTTTGGGCTGAATGCCATAGAAGTGTCATCGTCTTCTCCAAGGTCTTTCACTCCTTCGGGTCTGGCGTTCGATTTATATTGACGTGCCACATGGTTCGGAACAAAGTCTATTATCATCTTCATTCCTGCTGTGTGTGTGCGTTTTACAAGATTTGTAAATTCGTTCATTCTTTTATCTACATTTACGGCAATGTCTGGGTCTATGTCGTAATAGTCTTTTATGGCATAAGGAGAACCTGCTCTTCCTTTTACTATAGACGGATGGTCTTTGCTGAATCCATGGGCTGTATAATCGGTCTGTGTGGCATGGGCTATTATTCCGGTGTACCATATATGCGTTGTCCCAAGATGCTTGATTTCGTGAAGCGCTTTTTCTGTAAAGTCATTCATTTTCCCGCACCCGTTTTCCTCTATACTGCCATTTTGCTTGCATGCTATAGTATTGTTCCCAAATAATCTGGTGAATACTTGATAGATGATTATTTTGTTTTGTGTTTCCATTTGTGTAATATTTTTATAAACTTGGGCAAATATACAGATAAATAATAATAAAAAAGAGCGACTGTTGAGTAATATAACAGAAAAAGCACGTATTCCCGATATACTGTGATACTTGGAATACGTGCTTATGTGTAAGTTTGATATGCTAATCCCCAAAAGAGGATCATGAATCATTCAATGCCGTGTGCGCTGACTTCTTTGTTTATTTTCTTGATAAGTCCCTGTAGAACTGCACCAGGTCCACATTCAGTAAAGTCGTCTGCACCGTCGGCGATCATGTTGTTTACAGTTTGTGTCCAACGAACGGATGCAGTAAGCTGTGATACAAGATTTGCTTTAATCTGTGCAGGGTCTGTATAAGGTTTTGCGTCAACGTTCTGATATACCGGACATTTAGGAGTGTGAAACTCTGTAGTATTTATAGCAGCTTCTAGTTCTACTTTTGCAGGTTCCATAAGAGGTGAGTGGAAAGCTCCTCCCACTTTCAGAGGAAGCGCTCTTTTTGCTCCTGCTGCCTTCATCAGCTCGCATGCCTTGTTGATGCCTTCAATAGATCCTGAAATGACAATCTGTCCTGGACAGTTGTAGTTTGCAGCTACACATACTTCTCCTTCAGCTTTTATTGATTCGCATATTTCTTCCACCTTTTCGTCGGCAAGGGCTATGATTGCTGCCATTGTAGAAGGTTTGGCTTCACAAGCCTTCTGCATAGCCATGGCACGTGCGTAAACCAGCTTCAATCCGTCTTCGAAAGAAAGTGCTCCTGCTGCTACCAAAGCCGAGAATTCTCCAAGTGAGTGACCTGCTGTCATCTCTGGATTGAATTTGTCGCCCATGCAAAGAGCAGATATAACTGAATGTAGGAATACGGCAGGCTGTGTTACTTTTGTCTGGCGAAGGTCTTCGTCTGTACCTTCAAACATTATATCTGTTATGCGGAAACCTAGAATATCGTTGGCTTTTTCAAAAAGTTCTTTAGCTAATGCTGAATTATCATACAGGTCTTTACCCATTCCTACGAATTGGGCACCCTGTCCCGGAAATACAAATGCTTTCATGTTTTATTATTTAGAGTTTATTTTATTTCGCAAATGTAATGATTGTTTTTTATTTCTCTAATCATTTGTAGAGAAAAAGTGCATAGATACTGGTGAATGTAAATGATTTAAAGGGCCGTGGCCTCTTCCTGTTACTACGTCCTTGCCGCTTTCAATGCTTTTTGATACATATTCCTTGGCAAGTTTCACCGCTTCGGGCAATTCTTTTCCTAATGCAAGGAATGTAGCTATGGCCGACGATAGAGTACACCCTGTGCCGTGAGTATTGTTGCTCTCTATTTTGTTGGTCTTAAACATGTATGGCTCGCTTTCTTTTTTTGTGACCAGTACATCACACATGTCCTTCCCGTCCAGATGCCCTCCCTTTATTAGTACAGATTGGCATCCATAGCCTAGAAGTTCCTTCCCGGCCGATTTCATCTCTTCTACAGTAGAAAGAAGTTTTCCTGTCAGGACTTTTGCTTCGCTTAAGTTTGGTGTGATGATGGTTGCCAGAGGCATAAGTATGGATGTTATGGCTTCTATAGCATCGTCTTCTATCAGTTTGCACCCGCTGGTAGATACCATTACAGGGTCAAATACAACATATTGTGGCTTATATTGTCTGATGCTTTCGGCTATTACCTTTACAATCTCCACATCGTTAATCATGCCTATTTTTATGGCGTTAGGGTTGATGTCGGTCATCACTGCATCTATCTGCCCTTTTACGTAGTGTGGAGGGATGGGGTGTATGTCTGTCACTCCACATGTGTTTTGTACTGTAATTGCTGTTATGGCGCTTGCTGCATATGCTCCCAATGCGGAAATGGTCTTTATATCGGCTTGTATTCCGGCTCCTCCACTACAGTCGGAACCAGCTATTGTAAGTACGCATGGATATTTTTTCATTGTCAATAAATTGATTTTGCTATTTGTGTATTACAAAAGTATGAAATGTTTTGTACTTATTTGTTGTTTTTTAATAAAAAAGCTATATTTGCGTTATTAATAAAATAAAAAAACATGAATCAGTATGACAATAATCATATAGTCATTATGGCTGGGGGGATAGGTAGCCGTTTCTGGCCTATGAGTGACAAGCAGTATCCCAAGCAGTTTATAGATGTATTGGGATGCGGACGCACTTTGATTCAGCTGACAATGGACAGGTTTAAGGGCATATGTCCTATTGGAAACATATGGGTTGTTACACAAGCTGAATATGCAGATATAGTGAAAGAACAACTTCCGGAAATTCCTGTTGATAATATACTTCTTGAGCCGTGCAGGCGCAATACGGCTCCGTGTATAGCTTACGTAAGCTGGAAAATTAAAGCAAGAAATCCAAAAGCCAATATAGTTGTGACTCCAAGTGACCATATAGTGATGGATGTTAAGGAGTTTCAAAGGGTGATAAAGTCTGCTATGAAATTCACAAAGTCATCTGATGCTATAGTGACATTTGGGATGAAGGCTACTCGTCCTGAAACAGGATATGGATATATAGAGGCAGACTTGTCGATGTCTTGTCCGTCTAATAATGAGATATACAGAGTGGATGCTTTTAAGGAAAAGCCAGACTTGGCTACAGCCGAAAAGTATATTCAGAAGAAGAATTGTTTATGGAATTCGGGTATTTTTGTATGGAATGTAAATACCATAGTCAATGCAATGAGGGTTTATCAGCCTGTTTTAAGCAAGATGTTCGAAAAAATCTTTCCTTATTTCTTTACCGATAAGGAGCAGGATATGGTAAATGAACTTTTTCCTATGTGTGAGAACATTTCTGTGGATTATGCCATTATGGAAAAAGCGGATGAAATATATGTGTTTTCGGCATCATTCGGATGGAGTGATTTGGGTACTTGGGGATCTTTGCATGAAAATCTGCAAAGGGATGCTCATGGGAATGTATGTCTGGGAGATAATATAAAGATGTACGAATCGAGAAATTGTGTGGTGCATACCACTCAGGAGAAGAAGGTGGTGGTACAAGGTCTTGACGGATATATAGTGGCAGAGAAGAATAATACACTTCTTGTTTGCAGGCTGTCGGAAGAACAGAGAATAAAGGAGTTCTCGGAAGATTGACATAAAACTTATGACAGATAAATATATAAAATAATACAGACCGAACTAAAGCATCACTGCAAGTTCGGCCTGTCTCTTTTTAACGATTATGAGCAAAGTTTATTTATGTGTGTATATTTGTTTTATTTTTTATTGCTGCAAGAGCTGCTTCATAATCTGGCTCTTGCACTATTTCTGGTACAAGCTCTGTATAAATCACTTCACCTTCAGGATTTAGTACTACAACTGCACGTGCCAACAATCCAGCCAAAGGTCCGTCTGTCATAAGAACACCATAGCTTGAATCGAAATCTGATGGATTTCTGAAGTCTGACAATGGAATTACATTTTCTATTCCTTCGGTTGTACAGAATCTTCCTTGTGCAAAAGGAAGGTCTTTGGATATGGCTAGTACAACTGTGTTGTCAGTGGCAGATGCCATCTGGTTGAATTTCCTTACCGAAGTGGCACATACATCTGTGTCAAGACTTGGGAAAATATTCAATATTGTAAACTTTCCTTTAGTATCTGATAGATTGAATTGGCTTAAATTACCTTTCACCATAGTAAATTCCGGAGCTTTTACTCCTTTCTTGATGAATTCGCCTGCTAATGTTACACTGTTTCCTTTAAAACTTGTTTTTGACATAATCTTAATGGTTTAAAATGTTATTCAATTTTTAAACAAGCTTTTTGTACTAATTGTTCACTGAATGTCCGCTTTTTATATGAAGTTTAGACATAAAATAACATTAATTAATTAGTTCTTAGGTAAAACACTTGCTTTTCAGGCTTTTAATTATTTAACTTTGCACGGAAATATTAAATAAGAAGTGAGAATTTGAATTATGGAACGTAGATTAAAAGATTACGCATCTTTGGTTTTAAAAGGAATGGGTATGGGGGCTGCCGATGTGGTGCCCGGAGTGTCAGGTGGAACAATAGCTTTTATTGTCGGAATATATGACGAGCTGATAAACTCCATTAAAAGTATAAATCTGGAAACGATAAAGCTGTTGTTTTCTGGAAAACTTTCTGCTTTTTGGAAAGGTATAAACGGAAATTTCCTGCTTTCTATATTGTTGGGCATTGGTATCAGTGTCTTTTCATTGGCCAAGATAATAACATGGTTGCTTACAGATCATCCTATATTGGTGTGGTCTTTTTTCTTTGGTCTTGTGTTGGCTTCCACATGGTTCGTCTCAAAGGATATAAAGGAATGGAATGTCAAGACTATAATATCATTTGTGGCAGGTGCCGGAATAGCCTATTATATTACTGTAGCTACTCCTACTGAGACACCTTCTTCTTACTGGTTTATTTTCTTATGTGGTGCTATAGCCATCTGTGCAATGATTCTGCCGGGCATATCGGGAAGTTTTATATTGGTACTGCTGGGCAAGTATTTCTTTATAATGGAGGCTGTAAAGACTTTCGACCTGGTTATAATCGGGATTTTTGGTGCTGGTGCGGTAATAGGTATTACTACATTTTCCAGAGTCTTGTCTTTTGCTTTGATGCATTTCAGAAATGTAACCTTGGCCGTTCTTTCTGGCTTTATGCTTGGATCTCTTAATAAGGTATGGCCTTGGAAGGAGACATTGGAGACTTACGTTGATAGTCATGGAGTTGTGAAACCGCTTATTGAATCGAATATAATGCCTAATGTTCATGTCGTAGAGGCTGTGGCATTGATGCTTGTAGGCTTTTTTGTAGTTTATTTCCTTGAAAAAATATCCTCTAAGAAGGTTTCAGAATAAAAGAACTTCATTTTGAAGGCGTATAAAAAGAAATACCGTCCGAATGTTGACTTAGCACATTCGGACGGTATTTCTTTTTATTTCTGTTTTAGTATTGTGCCCTATAGTTCTGCATAGTTTTCGCTGTATGCCTTGAATACAGGTTTCCCTCCTTGTTGTTCGGTATTGAAGGCGTACCATATAAAGCAATCGGCTTTGGGTGTTGCTATCTTGCATAGCTTTAGTTCATCTGTGTAGTTGCCGAATACTATATTCCAGTTGTCAGGTGGTGTTACATGTTTGGTCTTTATGTTTTCGGCAGGCTTTTTCTTCAGTGACATTCCAGCTTCTATCCATGCCTGTGTTATTTCCAATATAAAGTCAGGATAATGTCCTTTGCAGAAATCATAAAGAATCTGTCCTCTTCTTTCTAGACCTAGCGGTTGGTCAATTACGCCTATTTCTGTGAGATATTCCAAAAAACGATGTAAGAATTGTTCATCTTTCAGGATAAGTTCTCTGGTTACGTTTTGCCAAGCTTTGGCATTGTAGAATCCGTCAAGCAACCTAGAAAGTAGTCTTGCAGTTTGTAGCTCGTTGCATGTTATTTCTCTTGTTTCAAGTACCTCGTATGGAGGAAGAGGAGAGTATTTTATACCTAGTTCTTCGGCTCTTCGTCTCATTTCTGTTCCTGGAAGCAGCTTTAATGATTCCAATTGGATTTCTCCGGCCTTGAATCCTGCTAGAGTACGTATATCCTCGAATATCTCCTCAAGGTGATAATGTGGCAAACCTGCTATCAGGTCTGCATGAGTTTCCATGTTGTTAAGCGAACATAGAAATTTTAATCCTTCTAGTGCATCATCCAGTTTTCCGGCTCTTTTGCTTGTTGTGAGTACAGATTTTTTCAGGCTTTGTATGCCTGCTTCAAGATGTAACAATCCTTTAGGCATATCTGCAAGTTCTCTCTTTAGCGTTTCTGTGAGTAGTGCAGGATGAATTTCAAGATGGAAATTTGTGTCAGGGTATTCTCTGAACAAGTCCAGCAACGCCTTTGCATGTCTGGTATTATAGTTGAAAGTTCTGTCTAGTACTCTTATGTTTCTGATACCATTATCGTGTATCATTTTTACTCTTTTCTGTATTTTTTCGATAGAAAGGTTGCGCACGGGTTTTTCTCCACCGCTTACACAGAAAGCACATGTGTTAAAGCATCCTCTTGTGGTTTCTAGTTGAACAAAAGGTTTTTCCCAATTAAAGAAACAACTGTTTTCAGGTGATGACACTGCTTCAAAATCCATGACTCTAGAAATACCATTGTCATGATAGATTCCATTTTTGTCATAATAGCATAGACCTTTTATATATTTCCAATTTTCTTTGTTATCCCACGATGACAACCATTCTTTGAATGTTTCTTCTCCTTCACCTCTGAATACACACTCTATGAAATCGTTTTTTATCAGAAATCTTTTGTTGTCGCCAAGAAATTCAGGTCCGCCAAGAATTATAAGGCATTGTGGCATAAGTGCCTTGGCTCTTGATAGGATATGTAAAAGTTCTTCGTGATTGAAAAGCCAGCACGTAGCAGCTATGATGTCTGGAGTATATTTGCATATTTCCCCCGCAATCATTCCTGGGTTTTCGTTTATGGTTGCGGAAATTTTACTCCACTTTATATCCATATCTTTAATCTGTGCGTGTAATGCAGGAAGAGCAAGAGATGAGTGGGCATACGAACTGTTCAGGTCTAACCATAGAATATTCATGAGATAAGTATATTTATGAGTGTAGGATAGTATAAAAAAAGCGAAGAAGCGTGAGTTGTTACCACGTTTCTTCGCTCGTATTGTTTCTTTATTAATAGTCTTTATTAAAGAAGATATTGTGAACTGATAGATTCATTAGTCATTACGCGGCGAATAGTTTCAGCAAACATATCAGCGATAGAAAGCTGTTTTACTTTAGCGCAACGGTTTGCATAAGGAATACTGTCAGTAAATACCATTTCTTCAAGATGAGAATTCTGAACACGTTCAGAAGCAGGGTCAGACATTACACCGTGAGAAGCGATGGCTCTTACAGAAGTAGCACCTGCTTCTTTCATGATGTCTGCGGCTTTTGTGATTGTTCCTGCTGTATCTACCATATCGTCTATAAGAATAACGTTTTTGTCTTTTACATCTCCGATAATCTGCATAGAGGCAACAACATTAGCTTTTTCACGAGTCTTGTTGCAAAGTACCAAAGGTACATCCAAGAATTTGGCATAAGTACTTGCACGTTTTGAACCTCCAACATCTGGAGTTGCTATTACCAGATTATCAAGGTTTAGAGACAGAATGTATGGAGCAAAGATAGTAGAAGCATACAAGTGGTCTACTGGTATATCAAAGAATCCCTGAATCTGGTCAGCATGAAGGTCCATAGTGATAAGACGATCGATTCCTGCTACACTCAATAAGTTTGCTACAAGTTTTGCACCTATAGAAACACGTGGCTTATCCTTACGGTCCTGACGAGCCCATCCGAAGTAAGGGATTACCGCAATGATACTTTTTGCTGATGCACGCTTGGCAGCATCAATCATAAGCAAAAGTTCCATCAAATTGTCAGAGTTAGGGAATGTAGACTGGACTAGGAATACGTGCTGTCCACGAATTGATTCCTCGAATGAAACTCCAAATTCTCCATCGGCAAAGTGAGTGATTTTCAAGTTACCGAGTTCGCAGCCTAGGCTGTTGCAGATTTTTTCTGCTAAGTATCTCGAGTTTGAACCAGAGAATACTTTAAAAGGTGATTGTACGTTCATTATAAAATAGATATATTACCTTAATTATTTTGCAAAGTTATACCATTTAGGAAAGCAACACAAATGTTTGACCGAAAATTTACAATATTATGATTAATCTATCAGTTGTTTTAGCTTTCTGAAATTATTTATCAGTTCTTGATAGTTGTTGTCGTAATTTTGATCGAACTTTGACCATAGTCCTCCCATTATCGCAGCACCTTCAAAGCCGAAGTCTTTTACACGGAGAATATTGCTTTCATCTATACCGCCAAGAGCAATTACTTTTTTATCTATGATGTCAGCTTTCATTGCATCACGTATCTCTTCGGGGCTGAATTGCGATAGATATCCTTGTTTGGAAATACTGTTGAATATAGGGCTTAGAAACACGTAGTCGCATGTCATCTTGTCTGCTTTCACTTCTTCAAGTGTATGGCATGAAGCGCTTATGTTTCCTGAATAGTTATCTGGTGCTAATGGGTTACGACTACTCAGATGAATACCTTTAAGTTTGTATTCATCGCATAAATAGAAGTGATCATGTATTACTATCTTCTTATGATATTTTTCCGGTATAAGAGTTAGGAGCCTTTCTGCATATATAGCCTCCGTATTTGGCTTGCGTAGATGCAGAATGTCTAGTCCCTCTTCAAATAAAGCCGTTAGTATTTGGTCCTCCTCAACAAAGTATTCTGGAGTTGTTATCAATATAAGTTTCATGTGTGTACCACTAAAATGTAGTGCAAAGTTAGCAACCTGTTTTTAATAAACCTAATGTTTATAACAAAATAGTGCCTGTTTGAAGTGTTTTAACGTCAATATACCATAATTTTCCTGCCAAAACTTCTCCAAAACCAGTTATTATTTTAATAACTTCGGCAGCTTCGGTACAACCTACAATACCTGGAGTGAAACCTATTACACCTTTTTCGGGCGCAGGCATTGATTTCATTTCTTCTTCATCAGGGAACAACGTCCTATAGTCAGGTCCTCCGTTAAAGTTGAATACTGATACTTGTCCGTCAAAGGCTCTTATAGCCCCATAAACGTAAACTTTGCCAAGTTTTACGCATGTATCGTTTATGATGTATCTTGTAGAGAAATTGTCACATCCGTCTACAACTATGTCATAGTTTGAAATGATACTTTCAGCATTCTCGGATGTGAGCCTTGTAGTATAAACTATTACCTTTATTTCAGAGTTGAGGCTTTCTATTCGCTCTTTTGCCTTTATGACTTTGGGCTGCCCCACTTCCTTTTCGGTATACAATACCTGTCTTTGCAGATTTGTGATACTCACAGTATCGTCGTCTATCAATCCTATTGTTCCTATTCCTGCACCTGCAAGATATAGAGCTATAGGAGATCCCAGGCCACCTACTCCTACAATCAGTACTTTGGCTTTCTTGATTTTTTCCTGTCCCTCTTCGCCTATTTCGGGAAGTATCATTTGTCTGTTGTATCTGTCCATTTTATTCGATAAAAAAACGTATCAGGATGTTTCTTGAAAAGGAAAATTCTGATACGTTATACATTAAAGAATTGTATATTAGTTATCTCCCCATCATGTCGAAAGAAACATCCCAATCTTTCCAAACAGGTATTCTACCCAATCCTTTAAGAACTTTTTCCATTTCTGCGGCAGTTCTGTCATCGCTGATATGGAATTGTTCAAGAGCCTGTGGATATGAATAATAGCCTCCTGGTTCTGTTTTGCTTTCGGCACTCATAGTTGTTACTCCCAAGGTTGCCATATTGTCACGTATATTGGCAGGTTCACGCGTAGAGTAGGAAATATCCACATCATGGTCAAAAATTCTCATGGCAAATGTAACCTGTGCAAGTTCTTTGTCGCTCATGATTACGTTTGGCTGGAAACCTTCGTTTTCTGCTGGTCGCATACGTGGAAAATTAACGCTGTATTTTGTTTTCCAGTATTTCTTTTGTAGATACCTCAGATGGTATGCCATCATTGTAACATCTGTACGCCAGTCTTCCAGTCCTATCAGAACCCCCATACCTATAGAATGTACTCCAGATTGTCCCATACGGTCGAAGCCATTCACACGCCATTCAAACTTTGATTTCATACCTCTTGGATGATAAATATTATATCTGGCTTTGTTGTATGTCTCTTGAAAACAGATTACACCATTAAGACCATGTTTTACAAGTTCTGCATATTCTTCGGCCTTTAGTGGCATTACCTCTATTTTTAGATTAGAAAAATATGGTTTTGCCAGATCTAGAGCCTTCGCTATATAAGGAACACCTGCTTTTGCAGGATTTTCTCCAGTTACTATAAGAAGGTTTTCAAATGGTCCGAGTTTTTTAATGGCCTTATATTCGTTTTCTATTTCTTCTGGCGTAAGAATAGTTCTTGCCATAGGATTGCTGATATGGAATCCGCAATATACGCACGAATTGGTACACGAGTTTGTGATATACAGAGGGATGAACATTGATATTGTTTTTCCAAATCGTTCTTCTGTATATTTGCGGCTCAGATGTGCCATTGGTTCCAGATATTTTTCTGCAGCAGGAGATATCATTGCCATGAAATCATCTATGTCGCATTTGCTTTTGCTTAGTGCGCGTATTACGTCAGCCTCTGTTTTTGAGTAAATGGCTTTGGTTGTTTCCTCCCAACTTATTTTCTCAAGTTCTTCTGAAAACATGATATTGTTATTTTGTTTTTAACCTCATGAAGCGTGGTTGTTTATGAGGTGATAAGTTTGTTATGTTTAAATTTTTTTCAAGTCTCTGCTCAGCTTCATTGCACAGAAGTTAGGTCCGCACATAGTACAGTATTCTCCGTCGGTGTGACGTCCCTCGTTAAAATATTCCAATGCACGGTCTGGGTCGAGCGACAAATGGAACTGATCTCTCCATCTGAATTCGTATCTGGCCTTGCTTAAAGCATTGTCTCTTATTTGTGCTCCCGGGTGTCCTTTTGCAAGGTCAGCAGCATGTGCGGCAATCTTATAGGTGATTACTCCAGTACGCACATCTTCTTTATTGGGAAGTCCAAGATGCTCTTTAGGGGTAACATAGCAAAGCATTGCAGTGCCAAGCCATCCTATTTGTGCAGCACCTATTGCTGATGTGATATGGTCATATCCTGGTGCAATGTCAGTAACAAGAGGGCCCAATGTATAGAAAGGTGCATTGTGGCAAGACTTTATCTGGCGTTTCATGTTTTCCTGAATCTTGTGCAATGGTACATGTCCTGGACCTTCTATGAAAGCTTGTACGTTTTTGTCCCAAGCTCTAAGCACCAATTCTCCCAATGTATCTAGTTCGGCAAATTGGGCTTCGTCATTTGCATCATAGATAGAGCCTGGGCGAAGTCCGTCTCCCAAAGATACGGCTACATCATATTGTGCAAGAATGTCGCAAATGTCATCGAAGTGTTCGTACAAGAAAGATTCCTGATTATGTATCAGGCACCATTTGCTCATGATAGAACCTCCTCGTGAAACTATTCCGCATAAACGTTTGTCGGCCAGATGCACATTGTGCAGACGTATGCCGGCATGTATGGTAAAGTAGTCTACACCCTGTTCGCATTGTTCGATAAGTGTATCTTTGTATATTTCCCAAGTCAGGTTTTCTACTTTGCCGTTTACTTTCTCTAATGCCTGATAAATAGGTACAGTACCTACAGGTACAGGGCAGTTGCGTACAATCCATTCTCGTGTTTCATGGATGTTTTCACCCGTAGATAAATCCATCAAGGTGTCACCTCCCCATTTGCAGCTCCATACAGCTTTGTCTACTTCCTCATCTATACTTGAAGTTGTGGCTGAATTTCCGATATTAGTATTGATTTTCACTAAGAATTTGCGTCCTATAATCATAGGTTCTGATTCAGGGTGATTGATGTTTGCAGGCAAGACAGCCCGTCCTGCTGCTATCTCGTCACGTACAAATTCCGGAGTGATATAAGTGTCGATGCCAAGCTCCTTGCAGTTCATGTTCTCGCGTATGGCAACGTATTCCATTTCAGGAGTAACTATACCCTTTTTTGCATAATACATCTGTGTGCAGCATCTGTCTTTTTTCGCACGATAAGGCAATGCAATATGTTCGAAACGCAAATGGTCAAGCGACTTGTCGTCACGGCGCATCTTTCCATATTCTGAAGTGATTGATGGTAATTGTTCAACATCACCTCTTTCTATTATCCATGATTCACGCAAGCGGTTGATACCTTTTTTCAGGTCTACGGTTATATTAGGGTCACTGAATGGTCCGCTTGTATCATATATAAGCACTGGGGCGTTTTCAGTTGTAATTTTTTCTCCATTTTCAATATTTACAGTTGGTGTCAGGTTGACTTTCTGCATACCCACCTTTATAAAAGGGAAAATTTGTCCTTGTATGTAATGCTTTTCAGCATGGGCATAAGCTTTCTTTTCTTTGTCCATAGTTACATTTGTTATATTAGTTGTTGTGTATTAATCGTTAAGAAATGCAGTTAGAGGAGATGATGCCGAAGCAATAAGGCTTTCAGATTTCAGCCCAAGTCCAGCTTCGTATGCTCGTCTTCCGGCAATCACAGCTTCTTTGAATGCTATAGCCATTTCTACAGGGTTTCCGGCTACAGCTATTGCAGTATTTACCAGGCAAGCAGCTGCTCCCATTTCCATTGCTTCTGCAGCATGGCTTGGGGCACCGATGCCGGCATCTACTACCACCGGAACATTACTCTGTTCAATGATGATGCGTAAGAAATCGCGTGTTTGTAGTCCCTTGTTTGTGCCTATAGGTGCCGCAAGAGGCATTACTGTTGCAGCACCTGCCTCTTCAAGTCTCTTGCATAGGGTAGGGTCTGCCTGACAGTATGGTAAAACTACAAATCCCATTTTTACAAGTTCTTCGGTAGCCTTTAGTGTTTCTGTAGAGTCAGGCAGCAAGTATCGTGGGTCTGGATGTATTTCCAATTTCAGCCAGTTTGTTCCAAAGGCTTCACGTGCCATTTGTGCTGCAAATATAGCCTCTTCGGCTGTTCTTACTCCTGATGTGTTAGGAAGAAGTTGTATGTGAGGATGGACTATATGTTTCATCATGTCGTCTTCCTTATTGTCAAGTTCTATACGTTTCATTGCTACAGTAACCATTTCGGTGCCTGAGGCAAGAATAGTTTCCTCCATGTTTTTGTTGGAATTGAATTTACCGGTTCCCAGGAAAAGGCGTGAGTCAAACACTCTGCCTGCTATGATAAGTTTTTCCATTATACTAATAGTTGTTGATTATATTCATTATACGTTTTGTTTCTTCTATAGGGCTGTCTGCATTTATAATTGTCCCGCTGAGTGCTATGCCTGTAACACCTGTTTTCATTATTTCAGGAATATCATTATATGTAATGCCTCCTATGGCCACTATGGGTATGTCAATGTTGTTTTCCTTCATCTTGTTCACTATTTCGGAGTATCCTTCAAGTCCTAAAATAGGGCTTAGCTTTTCTTTGGTGGTAGTAAATCTGAAAGGGCCACAACCTATATAGTTTGCTCCCGATTTATAATGTGACAATGCATCTTCAAAGGTATTCGCAGTACCTCCTATTATGAAGTCCTTGCCAAGCATGTTTCGTGCTTCGGATATAGGCATGTCGTTTTTGCCTAAATGTACTCCGTCTGCTTTGATTTTTCTGACAAGTTCAACTCTGTCGTCGATTATGAAAGTGGCACAATGCTTTTTACACATCTCCTGCATTTCTATAGCCATTGCCTCCACATCTTCATCTGATGCATTTTTCATTCTGAGCTGAATCCATTTGCAGCCGCCTTCCAATGCCAGACGTGCAGAGTCGAGATAAGAATATTTGTCGTTGAAATGAGTGATAAATTGAAGTTTCATCTTATTACCCTCCACATGCAGCTTTTATTATTGTCAGATTGTCTCCTTTTTGTATGGCATATGTTTCCCATTCTTTACGTGGAATCATTTTATTGTTTACTGCTACAGCCACACCCTGAGCAGGCAGTTCCAGCTGTATTGCCAGTTGTGCAATAGTATTGCCGTCAAGCAGTTCTGTTTCCTTGTTGTTGACTGAAATCTTCATAACTGATTTTTTTAAATGTTAAAACAATTATAGAAGCAGCTTTCAAAGAGGACCTGAAGATGTGTTTGTCAAATGTCTGGTCTTGATGAGATATGTCTTGTATGATGACAATCCCTTCGTCGGCATTAACCGCATCAGGTTCATAGGGTATAATCTCAGCCTGAAACTCATTTCTAGGCACCCCTTTGTCTTTCTTCTGTTACAAAAGTAGATAAAAGATTTGTATTTGATACAAGTTTTATCTGTTTTTTTGATAGCTTGGTATTATATTCCCGATAAATGACTGAAACAAATATTTGATTTGCCGTACAATCGTAATATGGTCAATAAAAAAAAGAAGATATGTCAGAATAAATATATTGAGACATATCTTCTTCTATTTGTTTTTAGAATTGGAATTTTTCTACTTTGATATCACTAAGGTTCTGTATCTTAGGAAAACATGTTTTAAAGTGTTCACTTTCTTCGTGGGCTTTAAGGGATGTCTTGTCTGCCCATGTCTCACAAATCATGTAAACATCATTTCTTGTAGAACTCATGAATAAGTCGTATGCAATACATCCGTTTTCTTTTTGGGAAGCATTTACCAACTCTTTAGCTATGTTTTCAAACTCAATCTTATTTTTGTTTGATACCTGGATAAAAACATTAAGTCTAATCATAATCTTTATTTGTTTAAAATAGTTCTTGATAAATCACTCGCAAAGATATGATAAAGATTTAGAAAAACAATTTCTGTAAATGAAAAAAATGAAAGTGTTTATTGTTATAAATAAAAAAGAGTGTCAGACAATTTGTATTGTCCAACACTCTTTTGTGATTCCGCTGCGATTCGAACGCAGGACCCACGCCTTAGAAGGGCGTTGCTCTATCCAGCTGAGCTACGGAACCATCCTTAATTGCGATGCAAAGGTATGCTTATTTTTTTTTATGTGCAAACATTTTTGAATCTTTTTTGCGCAATAAAAAACATCTTTTTTTATATCATTGATATATAGACTATTGTGTTTTTCATTTTATTCTAGGTATTCTTAGTATAATTCCTATGATAGCCAATATCAACAATGCAATAGGGTAGTATAAATACCAGATAATGTTAAGAGGAGACAATCCTGACAGTTCGGCTGCTATAAGCATCTGTGCTCCATAAGGAATTATTCCTTGCGTAATACATGAAAAAACATCCAGTATACTTGCACTCCTTCTTTTGTCCAGCTTGTACTCTTCTGCTATATTTGCAGCTAGAGGACCTACGGTTATTATTGCTATTGTATTATTGGCTGTACATATATTGGCCAGGCTCACAAGTCCTGCAATGCTGAATTCTGCGCCTCTTTTACCTTTTACCTTTTTGGTTAGTTTATGTAAAATGTAGTCTATTCCTCCATTGAATTTTATTAATTCCAACATTCCGCCAGCCATCAGTGTTATTATAATGAGTTCTCCCATTCCTGTTATGCCTTGTCCCATCGAACCAAACCATCCGAAAAAGTCGAACGTACCATAAATCATCCCTATTGCTCCAGTAGAAATTATACCTATAATCAATACAAGCATTACATTTATACCTGCTATGGCTGTAGCCAGTACAATCAAATACGGAAACACTTTCGCCCATTCTACATTGCCTATCATGTCACTGCTTACTTCAATGTTGCTTCCGCTTATAATATAATACACCAGCACAAGAAATGCGGCTGGGAAGGCTATTAGTGCATTCATCTTGAATTTGTCTTTCATCTGACAATTTTGTGTCCTTGTAGCAGCAATGGTAGTGTCTGATATAAACGAAAGGTTATCACCAAAGAAAGCTCCTCCCACTACTAGTGCAGACATGAAAGAAGTGCTTACATCTGTTTTGTCTGCTATACCTATGGCTACAGGTATCAAAGCCACTATTGTCCCTACAGATGTTCCTATGGAAAGTGATATGAAACATGCGGCTAGAAATATTCCTGCAAGAAGTAAGTTGTCTGGTAATATATTAAGTGTCAGGTTTACTGTAGCGTCAATTGCTCCTATAGATTTGGCCGATTGTGCAAATGCACCTGCAAGCACAAAAATCCATATCATTACCATTATGTTTTTGTTTGCTGCACCTTGCGAATATTGCATGATTCTATCGTTCAGGCTAAGTCCCTTTGTTGTTGCAACTGCATAAACCGAAGAAACAAGAAATGCTACTGTTATCGGGACTTTATAGAAGTCGTTTACTATGATAGATGTCACTAGATAAAGAACTAGAAATACTACCAACGGTAACAAAGCTTTTCCGCTTGGCTTGTTTATTATTGGGGTAAGTCTGTTTAGATTCATTATTGTTTCCTTTTTAGTGTAGTTTGTTTTTATGGATAGTAAATCTTTTCTTATCTATTTCTGTAATTATCTTTTGTCTGAAATAATTCCTGCTATATAAAGTTGTAGAAAAAACTTATCAGAAAAGAAAGAAATTTTTGCAAATGTACAAATAAAAAGTGATATACAGAAAAAAGGTAATGTGCTTGAACAGACTTTAATCTAACTAAATCGTTTTTGATATGCCTCTTTTTTATTATTGTTCAGTTTATTGAAAGTTTGCCTCGTATTTGATCATCAAAAGCTGATAATGCAGCTTTTGCTCCTTCCCCCATGGCAATTATAATTTGCTTGTATGGGACATTTGAGACATCACCAGCTGCATACACACCAGGAATGGTTGTTCTGCAATAATCGTCAGTTACTATTTCTCCAATATTGGTAGTTTCCAGTTCCTTTTCAAACAATGTACTATTGGCTGCCAGTCCTATCTGGACAAAGATACCGTCAATAGGAAAGTCTTCTTCTTTGCCGGATTGACGATTTTTTACACGTATGGCTGTAACCTTCTCGCCATTTCCTATCACTTTTGTTGTCTGTGAAGACGTGAAAATCTTTATATTGGCCAGTCCTTTTGCTTTATCTGTCAATAGTTTGTCAGCTTTCAGTTCTTCTGCAAACTCAAAAATGGTGACATTCCTGCATATCGTTGCCAAATCAATGGCTGCTTCTATTCCAGAATTTCCGCCTCCGATTACTGCAACATTTTTATTTTCATAAAAAGGTCCGTCGCAATGGGGACAGAAAGCAACTCCTCGACCTATATAGTCGGCTTCTCCTTCAACTTTAAGTTTTCTCCAGCTTGCTCCTGTAGCTATTATTACAGCAGGTGAAATAAACAATTCGCCTCCTGATGTATATATTCTTTTTTTACTGCATTTAAGTTCAGCAGATTTTATGTTCCTGTTTTCAAAGGTCTTTATATTATATGCGTCTAAATGAATTTTAAGGGCATTAGCCAAATCGGTTCCTGTTGTGTATGGTATGGATATCAGGTTCTCAATACCGACGGTCTCTTTTACTTGCCCACCGATCTGCTCTGCTATAATAGCGACTTTTAGCCCTTTTCTTGCTGAGTAAATAGCAGCAGAAACACCTGCAGGTCCCCCTCCTAGAACAATTAAATCAAAATATCTTTCTATAAGGGAATTGTTCTCTTGTATAGTATGTCCAAATTTATTTTCCAGTTTATCCAATAGTTCGCCTAATCCAGAACGTCCTACGTGCAATTGTTCCCCATTGGCATAAACTGTTGGTACTGCCTGTATCTTCATCTTTTCACATTCTTCCTGGAATGTTTCCCCATCAATCATTTCATGTTCTATTTCATCATTGAGCAAAGCCATGATATTCAAACTCTGTACAATGTCGGGGCAATTAGTACATGATAATGATACATAAGTTTTAAGGCTTATTGGACCTTTCAAGGATTTTATTCTGTTTGACAAAGTTTCGTCTGGAAGATTTTTTCCTTTACCTTCAGCATTCAATACTGCAAGAATTAAAGATGTAAACTCATGTCCGGAAGGTATGCCACGAAATTTTATTCCTGTTTTTGTGCTGTCGTTTAACAGTATAAACTCCAACTCCATTTTATCAGAGCTTTTTATTTCAAAAGAAAATCTTTCAGAGCAACTGGTAAAATCTTTCATAAAGTCTACAAATTCTTCACTCTTTTCATGACGATAGTCTATTGTTGCCAGAAATGTATAGTTTGAATCAAGTATCTCGAAAATATCTTTCACTTGTTGTATTGTGTCTTTATCTATCATTTTATAATAATTTTAAAATAAAACATCCCCTTTCTTTGCCTTCAAATGCAATGAAAAGGGAACATTTTGTTATTGATTTCAAATCTTTCCGACAAGATCAATGCTTGGTTTTAAAGTCTCTTGACCTTTCTTCCATTTTGCAGGACAAACTTCTCCATCATGTGATGCAACAAATAATGCGGCTTCTACTTTTCGTAACAACTCATCTGCATTGCGTCCTATGCTGTTATCTTGTATTTCGGCTATTTTCACTCTTCCCTCAGGATTTACGAGGAAAGTACCCCTGTAAGCCATGCCATCTTCTTCTATCATAACTCCGAATCCTCGGCTTAAAACACCAGTCGGATCTGCTAACATAGGATATTTGATTTTTTTTATACTGTCAGAAGTATCGTGCCATGCTTTGTGCACAAAATGAGAATCAGTACTTACAGAGTACACCTCTACTCCTAAAGCCTTGAAATCATTATATTTTTCAGCCATATCTACAAGCTCTGTAGGACAGATGAATGTGAAATCAGCAGGATAAAAGAAGAATATAGCCCATTTGCCAAGGATATCCTGACTTGAAACTGTTTTAAACTCTCCGTTTTGATATGCCTGAACTTTAAATTCAGGAAGTTGTGCGTTGATAATTGTTTGCATAATTGTTCGTTCATTTAATAATTTGAATAACTCTATTTATTTTGATGCAAAATTACAATCGTTACAATTATGATGCAATACCCATTATTAGGTATTTACAACATTTTTCATTCCCAATAATACTTTTAATATAAAATAAAGGTCGCCATATCATTTGCGATAGGGCGACCTATATATATTTGGAAACAATTAGTTCTTGTTTTTCCTCATCTCAAAACCGAGCATCAATCCGTCGTATTTTTCTAATACAGCATTAGCTGTAGCGAATGTAGGTTTTGATGTCTTTTTGGCCAAGGCTCCTGTAACAGATTGTGCCAATGACATCAGTTTGTCGGCCTTGAATACCAGGCTCATTTTGTTTCCTCCATCCAAAACAGAAACAGAGGCTTTTGCCTTGAATTTTATCCCCAGCCTGGTCTTCATTGTTATTTCCTTAGTCTCTTTGTCATAGCTGAAAGTACCCTTTACTGTACGTCCGCCTACAGTTGAAATGTATGTACTGTCTTCATTGAATGTATACGAAGTTTCTTCATTGAAACCAAGTCTTGAAAGATGTTGCGACATTTCTTCTTCAACCTTCTTTGCTGCGATTTCCCCACCGGCTTTCGATAGCAGGTCATCGCTTTCGAACTTGCAGTCGGGTCTTACATATTGCCATGTACCTATAATTGAAGGACCTTCTTTAACCATTGATTTGGTATCTTCGATCTTGTTTATTATATTCCCGAAAATGGACTTCAAGTCTTGTGCCTGAACTCCCGAAACGGTCAATAATACAACTATAGATAAGAATAATTTTCTAATCATATCTTTAGCATGCTTTAAAACTCATGTCAAGTCCCTTTACAGAGTGTGTAAGGGCACCAACAGATATAAAGTCAACTCCACATTCGGCATAATCGCGAAGTGTGTCGAAAGTAATACCTCCCGATGATTCGGTTTCAAAACGTCCTGCTATCATATCTACTGCCTTACGTGTGTTTTCTGGAGTAAAGTTGTCCAGCATAATACGGTCTACTCCTCCAAGGTCCATTACTTGCTGAAGCTCGTCAAAGTTTCTTACTTCTATTTCAATCTTCAAGTCCTTGCCTTTTGCTTTGCAATATTCTTTGGCTCTGTTGATGGCCTTGTCTATTCCTCCGGCAAAGTCTACATGGTTGTCTTTAAGCAGAATCATGTCGAACAGACCGATACGATGGTTTACTCCACCACCTATTTTCACTGCCATCTTTTCAAGTATACGCATACCAGGAGTAGTCTTTCTTGTGTCCAATACACGTGTTTTTGTTCCCTCAAGGCGTTTCACATATTTGCTTGTCATCGTAGCAATACCGCTCATTCGCTGCATTATGTTCAGCATAAGGCGTTCTGTTTGCAGCAATGACTGTATCTTTCCTTCCACAATCATGGCAACATCTCCCGGTTTCACTTGCGCTCCATCGTTGATGAACACTTCCACTTTCATGGTTGGGTCAAAGCGGTTGAAAACTTCCTTCGCTATTTCGATGCCAGCAAGTATTCCTTCTTCTTTTATAAGAAGTTTCGATTTTCCCATTGCGTCGGCAGGTATACAAGACAATGTGGTATGGTCGCCATCACCTATGTCTTCTGCAAATGAAAGATCAATAAGACGATCTATCAAGTCTTTTACTATTTTTTCGTCCATATCTGATATAGAATTAATAAATATTGTCGCAAAGGTATAGATTATTCGTATCTTTGCAAAGTTGGAGAAATAAAAACGGATAAAGAATTATGAAATTTACATTATTGGTAGTTGGTAAGACTGTAGAAAAACATTATATCACAGCTATAAATGACTATTTGGAGCGTACCAAGCATTATACTTCTTTTGATATGGAAGTGATACCTGAACTCAAGAATACAAAGAGCCTGAGTATGGAACAACAGAAAGAAAAGGAGGGCGAACTGATACTGAAGGCTCTTCAGCCAGGTGATGTTGTAGTGTTGCTCGACGAGCATGGAAAGGAGTTCCGTTCAATAGAGTTTGCCAATTGGATTGAAAAGAAAATGCATACGGTCAATAAGAGGCTGGTCTTCATAATCGGTGGTCCTTATGGCTTTTCTCAGTCGGTATATCAGGCGGCTCAAGAAAAGATTTCTTTATCTAAGATGACATTCTCACATCAGATGATAAGACTGATATTTGTTGAGCAGATGTATAGGGCGATGACTATACTCAATAATGGTCCATATCATCATGAATGACTTGTTGCAGGCAGGATAGGCTTTATATACATCAAAAAAGGACATTCTGAACTAGAATGTCCTTTTTTGATGTAGTAAAATAGAAGTCAATATCCGCATCTTTTACTACAAGTATGCAATATCATTATTTCTTTTCGCTGTCTATATCCTTCAACAGTTCTTCTACTGCAGCTTTCAGTTGAGAGTCTTCTCCCTTTACTATTGATTCAGGAGAGTTCAATACATACACATCCGGTTCCAGTTGTGAGTTTTCAAGATAACTGCCGTCTGGCAACTGATAGCCTATTACAGGTATACCGAATACAAGGCTTGGGTCTTGCATACGTACCCAGTTTACGCTGGTCATGGTTCCCGGCACAGGTGCTCCTACAAGTTTTCCCAATCCTCTGTGCTTGTATACCCACGGAGTTCCGTGAGCATTCGAGTAGTTTGCTTCACATTGCACCATTATAGATGGTTTGTTCCATCTTCTGCTAGGCATGTCGCATGCTTCGCGTCCTCTCACCACTTGAGTGAAGTACTTCTTTCCGCTGAACAATATTTCCACATCTTCATGCAGTCGTCCTCCTCCGTTGAAACGTGTATCTATCACAATTCCTTCACAATTGTTGTATTTTCCGAGAATATCGGAGTATACTGTGCGGAAACTGCCGTCGTCCATAGATTCAATATGTACGTATCCCAATCTTCCGTTCGACCATTTTTTTACATCTTCTGTTCTTTGCTTTACCCATCGGTCATAAAGCAGACTTTGATATGCTCCGTTGCTTATAGGCTTTATCACTTCTTCCCAATGCTCTTTAGTCTGTGGATTGTAAAGCGAAACCAAGACTTTCTTTCCAGTCTTTCCGTTAAGTATTGATGTATAGTCAGAATCTTTGTCAATTAGAATTCCGTCTATTTTCTCTATTACAGTTCCGGCTTTCACTTTACTGTTTTTCCTATAGAAAGGACCTTTTTCCAACACTTCTGCCACTTTCAGTCCGTTCTTGTCGAAGTTTAGGTCAAAAATCAGACCTAAGTTGGCAGTCGATTCCCCTTTGTTTGGTGCATTATATCTTCCACCGGTATGAGAAACATTCAGTTCTCCTAAAAGTTCGCTCAGCATTTCGGCAAAGTCATAGTTGTTGTTTATATGAGGTAAAAATTTCCTGTAGTTTTCCACCATTTCCTCCCATTTCACTCCATGCATGTTAAGGTTGTAGAAACGGTTTTTCTCTTCCCTGTATACATGCTGTAGCATATATTTGCGCTCATCGGCCAGATTCATCTTCACCTGTGCGTCGTACGATATGCTTTTCAGTGATTCCGATGACTGATCCATTTTCTTCATTGCTCCGCTTCCCAGTATGAATATGTCCTTTCCATCCTTGTCGGCAGTAAGGTTTGTCCATCCCGAGTTCATTTTGTGCAACAGTTTTGTCTCATGTTTGCGCAAGTCCATTTTCCACATGTCGTATCCATCTTCCACTGCCGACATGTAATACAGCTTTTCTCCGTCTTTTGAGATTATGGCAGAAGCAAGGTCCGAAGAATAAGGCGTAAGTCGGACAATACGGTCTTCTATACCTTCCAACTCAACATTAATGTCTTTGTTCTTTTTGTCTTTTTTGTCTTCCTTCTTGTTTCCCTTCTTTTTGACATCTTTTTCTTTCTCAGTTTTTTCCTGTTCCTTTTCAAGTTCCTTCTGAAGTTCGTAGTCTTCCTTGTTCATGCGGAATTTGTCATACGAATCCTGGTTCATGAATACCATCATCACATCATTCAATGAACCCCACGAAGCATGGTTTCTCATTCCGTAGCGTTCTGTAATGAATGTTATTGCATTGCCGTCTACAGTCCATTTAGGGCTTCCGCTGGTGTATCCGCTGTTTGTAAGGTTTATTATCTTGCCTTTTCCGTCGGCTTTCACAAGTCCTATATCGGTATATGGGTCATGTTTGTTGCCTATAAATTCCAGAGTGAACCATTTGCCGTCGGGCGACCATGAATAGTCAAATCCTCCAGAACGTCTGTACCATGTCTTGCCGTCAGTAATCTTGCGCACCTTTTTTGTTTCACAGTTATACACCATCAGTTTGGTACGGTCTTCTATAAATGCAATTTCTTTTCCGTCGGGCGAAAAGCTGGGATATGCACGGTCTATTGTCTTCGATGGCAGAATAGCTTCTTCCTCTATCAGAGTGGCATTTGGGAAGTTTGGGTCGTCATCGCGTACAATTTTTGCCATATACAGACCATACAGACCATCTCTTTCGCTGGCATATACCAATGAACGGTTGTCCGCTCCAAATGAAACTCCCGATTCAGCATGAACAGTATGTGTAATCTGTTTAGTAGTTCCATATTCGGTTGAAGTCACAAACACTTCTCCTCTCACAACAAAAGCTACCTGCTTTCCGTCTGGCGAAGGTGTTGCTTCTGACGCACCACGTGTAAAGTTGAATGTAGCAGGAATGTTTTCATCGTCTCTCACTATATCAATATTCACTTTCTCTGGTTTACCACTTGGTGTCTGTGTGTAGATTTCTCCGTTGTAAGTGTAGCATAGTCTGTCGTCTGCCCCCATAGATAGGAATCTCACAGGATGAGTATCAAAGTGTGTTACAGCTTTTGGATTTTCCGGATTGTTGGCATCAAATCTGTACACATTGAAAGACCCTTTATTCCTTTCGCTAAGGAAATATATGGTAGAATTGTCGGCGCTTAAAATCGGATTGCGGTCTTCTCCTGTATGTCTTGTAAGGTTTGTATGCTTGCCCGATTTTGTATCATATTTCCATATGTCTCTGGTCACAGACGAAGTGTGATGCTTTCGCCATTCGTCTTCATATCCTTTTTTGTCTTGATACAAAAAGAAGTCACCATTGTCCGCAAATTCCACCATTTCTGCCGTAGTACCAAGAATCTGTTCTATTTTTCCGCCTTCCACCGGGACCTTATACAGTTCGGTCATGGCTGTAGTAGGATATAGAGCACTTTCCGCAGGATCTTGTATGGCCGATGAGAAAACGATGTATTTCCCGTCAGGAGTAAAGGCAGAAGGTATTTCCGAAGAAGAGAATGTTGTTATTCTTTTAGCATCTCCACCGTCCGAATTCATCACAAACAGGTCCTGACTTCCGTGCCTGTCGCTGGCAAAGGCTATTTTCTTTCCGTCTGGCGACCATACAGGCGATGATTCATAAGAGTCCTGTGTAGTCAGTTGTATAGCTTTTCCTCCATTGACATTTACCTTATATATATCTCCTTTGTAGCAGAATACTATTTCATTCCCGTCAGGTGATATGCGTACATCACGCATCCATAACGGTGTAGTTGCTCCGGCAGCACCGAATCCGGCTCCTAAAGCTATTGTAAATAACAGTTTTTTCATTAATATGATATTATTGTTTTTATAATCCTTTCGATTTAGCTTCGTTCCATAGAGCATCCATTTCTTCCAGTGTCATATCTTTAAGATTCTTTCCTTGCTTTATGGTATGCTCTTCCACGTAGTTGAATCTTCTGATGAATTTCTGGTTTGTCATTTCAAGAGCATTTTCAGGATTAATCTTATATAGCCTTGCAGCATTTATAAGGCTGAACATGACATCTCCAAATTCGGATTCGGCTTTTGCTTTCTCCATGTTGTTCACTTCCTCTTCAAATTCAGATATTTCCTCTTTCACTTTCTTCCATACATCCTCTTTCGCTTCCCAGTCAAAACCGACGTTACGTGCCTTGTCCTGTATCCTGTATGCCTTTATCAGCGAAGGCAGTGCTTCGGGTACACCGCTCAATACAGACTTGTTGCCGTCTTTTTCCTTTAGCTTTATCTGTTCCCAGTTCTCCGATACCTTTTCGGCAGTGTCTGCCTTTACTTCTCCAAATACATGTGGATGTCGGAAAACAAGTTTGTCGCACAGTTTGTCGCAAACATCTTTTATGTCGAATGAGCCTGTTTCGCTTCCTATTTTTGCATAGAACACTACGTGCAGCAATACGTCTCCCAATTCTTTGCAGATGTTTTTGTTGTCATTTTTTATCAGAGCATCACAAAGTTCGTACACTTCTTCTATGGTGTTGGGACGAAGGCTTTCATTTGTCTGTTTTCTGTCCCAAGGGCATTTCACTCTTAGTTCGTCCAATATGTCAAGCAGACGCCCGAATGAATCTATCTGTTCTTTTCTTGTATTCATTTGATTTTGTTGTTTATTCTTCATTCTCAAGAGTTTTTACATATATTTCATAAACAATTATACAGCTCCTATTTCCTTTCCCTGAGCAGTTACAAAGCATAAGTATCTCGAAAAATTCAGTCCTTTCAGTTCTACTACTCTTAGGATGTTTTCGCTCAGTTCTCTAGTTACATACGCAATTGACACTGTACCCATGCAGTTGCTGTACCTCAAGAAAGACTTTATACTTTCGGAACTTCCAAAGTGCATCATTAAATAGTTTTATAAGATATTTCTATGTTTTAGTGTTATAACTCTTCAGAGCGTATTCCCAATGCTTGTAGTATAGGGAATCCCAGCATTTCAAACTTGTAGCTCGATTCTCTTAGTGGAGGGTTCATTCCGAACAGCACTACAGTCTCTTTGCCTTTTATTTTTTCAAGTTCATTGTGTGCTTTGTCTATATAGGCATCTTCATCGGCTACGGCTATAATTCGTTTCACGTCCTTCGAATCGTCTGCCAGCATAAGTGCTTCTATAAAAAGTGCTTCGCGTGTTGCCATGTCCGATGGTTGGAATGTGTATATCGAAAATTCTCCTATCTGGCTCTGAAACGCTACGTTGTTCAGTTCCTTTTCCATATCCGATGGAGAACAGAAAGACATTTTTTTCGATTCTTCATCATATACGAATATTACTTGTACTGCGTTTTCTCCCAATGCAATTCCTGCATCCAGGGCAAGACATTCCAAAAGGGTGGCAAGATCAGCTTTAGGCAGTTCTCTTTTTACTATAGGCGAGAAATGTTTTGCCATGTCTTGGCCTACTCTGTCAAGATATGATGCGTCAATAAGCATCAAGTTTGGTGCAAATTCTATTTTCTTTTCCATAAATAATCTATTGTTTCGGTAAAGATAATAAAACTTTACTGACAAATTGTACATAAGTAAGACAAATTTGCATGCTTTCAGTATAACTATCTGACATTTAGGCATGTAGTGATTAATAAAAGCCCTTTGGCAAGGAATTTGGATAAGATATAGCGTAACATATTAAGACATAAAGGTAAAAAGAAAGATAAAGATTCAGGTTTTAGGGTAAAAAGATTCAGGGTAACAAAAAAGTATAACATTAACTAAAGAAAAGAAAGGAGAAAATAATATATGAATTTCAACAATTTTACAATCAAATCTCAGGAAGCTATACAGCAGGCTGTTAATCTGGTACAGGCTAACGGACAACAGGCTATAGAACCTGAACATTTGCTGGCTGGAGTTTTGAAAGTAGGTGAGAATGTAACTAATTTCATATTCCAGAAGCTTGGAATGAACGGACAGCAGGTTGCAACTGTTGTCGACAGGCAGATTGCATCTCTCCCTAAGGTTTCGGGAGGAGAAGCCTATCTCAGTAGAGGCTCGAATGAAGTTCTTCAGAAAGCCGTTGGATATTCAAAAGAACTTGGCGATGAGTTTGTTTCGCTCGAAGCTATTATCATTGCATTGCTCAATGTGAAAAGCACTGTAGCAGGTATATTGAAAGATGCAGGGATGACAGATAGGGAACTTCGTTCTGCCATCAGCGAGTTAAGGCAAGGACAGAAGGTCACTTCTCAGTCCAGCGAAGAAACATATCAGTCGCTTTCTAAATATGCTGTCAATCTGATAGAAGCTGCACGTACAGGAAAACTGGACCCGGTAATAGGTCGTGATGAAGAAATAAGACGTGTACTTCAGATTCTCAGTCGCCGTACAAAGAACAATCCTATCCTGATAGGTGAGCCGGGAACTGGTAAGACAGCTATTGTAGAAGGTCTTGCACAGAGAATATTGAGGGGCGACGTTCCCGAAAATCTGAAGAACAAGCAATTGTTCTCTTTGGATATGGGAGCTCTCGTTGCCGGTGCAAAATATAAAGGTGAGTTCGAGGAAAGGCTGAAATCGGTTATCAATGAGGTCACCAAGTCGGATGGAAACATAATCCTCTTTATCGACGAAATCCATACTTTGGTTGGAGCAGGTAAAGGCGAGGGTGCTATGGATGCTGCAAATATCCTGAAACCGGCTCTTGCACGTGGCGAACTCAGAAGTATAGGGGCTACAACACTCGATGAATATCAGAAGTATTTTGAGAAAGACAAAGCTTTGGAACGAAGATTCCAGACTGTGATGGTAGACGAGCCGGATACACAGAGTTCTATATCAATACTTAGAGGTTTGAAGGAAAGATACGAGAACCATCATCAGGTGCGTATCAAGGATGAGGCAATCATTGCAGCGGTAGAATTGAGCAACCGTTACATAACAGAGCGTTTCTTGCCAGACAAGGCTATCGACCTTATGGATGAGGCTGCTGCAAAACTTCGTATGGAGCGTGATTCTCTACCTGAAGAACTTGATGAAATAGAACGTCGCCTGAAACAACTCGAAATAGAACGCGAAGCAATAAAGCGTGAAAAAGATGAAGTCAAGTTGGCACAACTTAACAAGGAAATATCCGAACTGAAAGAGCAGGAAACTTCTTACAAGGCAAAATGGCAGAGCGAAAAGGAACTCGTCAACAAGATTCAGCAGAACAAGAAGGAGATAGAGCAGCTTAAGTTTGAGGCCGACAAGGCGGAAAGGGAAGGCGACTATGGCCGTGTGGCAGAAATTAGATATGGCAAATTGCAGAGTCTTGAAGCGGAAATAAAGAGCATACAGGATGACTTGAAACACAAACAGGGCGATAGTGCCATGATAAAGGAAGAAGTTACGGCAGAGGATATAGCCGATGTTGTGTCTAGATGGACAGGGATACCTGTAAGTAAGATGCTTCAGAGCGAGCGCGAGAAACTGCTTCATCTCGAAGATGAACTTCACAAACGTGTGGTTGGGCAGGACGAAGCTATAGAGGCTGTTTCGGATGCCGTGAGACGTAGCCGTGCCGGACTGCAAGACCCTAAGCGACCTATAGGTTCGTTTATATTCCTTGGCACAACAGGTGTAGGTAAGACAGAACTTGCAAAGGCTTTGGCTGAATATCTGTTTGACGATGAAACGTTGATGACACGTATCGACATGAGCGAATATCAGGAGAAACATTCCGTTTCACGACTGATAGGAGCGCCTCCGGGATACGTAGGATATGATGAAGGCGGACAGCTTACTGAGGCTGTGAGACGTAAGCCATATTCAGTAGTGTTGTTTGATGAAATAGAGAAAGCACATCCTGATGTATTCAATATTTTGTTGCAGGTGCTCGACGATGGCCGTCTTACAGACAATAAGGGACGTACCGTGAACTTCAAGAACACTATCATAATAATGACATCAAACCTTGGCAGTGCTTACATACAGAGTCAGTTTGAGAGGATAACCGATGCAAACCATGACGCTGTAGTGGAAGAAACGAAGAAAGAAGTGATGAATATGCTCAAGAAGACCATTCGTCCTGAATTCTTGAACCGTATAGACGAAACAATCATGTTCATGCCTCTTGACAGGAGCGAGATAGAACAGATTGTACGTTTACAGATAAACGGCATAAAGAATATGCTTGAAGAGAACGGAGTACAGTTGCAGATGACTCCTCAGGCTGTCGATTTCCTTGCAACAGCGGGTTACGACCCTGAGTTTGGGGCACGTCCTGTCAAGAGAGCCATACAGCGTTACTTGCTTAATGACTTGTCAAAGAGGTTATTGTCACAGGAAGTTGACCGTTATAGACCTATCATAGTAGAATCTGAAGGCGATGGATTGATATTCCGAAATTAAAAATACTTCTTATAATAGTTTGTCTTTTATAAAGAAATAGTATTTTTGCATCTATAGTAATAAGCAAACTCAGGCTTATTACTATAGTTATAGACTTAACTCAATAAAGATTTAAATTCTAAGATTATGGTTAGAAACAAATTTTTATTGCTCTCAGCTTCTATGATTGTAGCTGCGGCAATGACAAGTTGTATGAATTCATCAAAGAAAACTTCAGAGCAGCAGGATATGGTACCTGTTGCACAGGAAGTGTCAGTAGCAAAACCTTTCATCGGAACTTACGAAGGAACATTGCCTTGTGCCGATTGCGACGGCAATAAAGTGACACTTTCAATTTTGGAAGATGGAACTTATCAGTTGAAAAATGTATTTTTGGGAAAAGAAGACAATAATTCCGAAGAGTGTGGCACATATAAAGTGTCAGACGGTGTTATAGAACTTGTAACTCCTTCCAGTGGCAGAAAAACTTACTATAAGGTACAGGAGAATTCTGTAGCTTTGTGCGACAGTACTGGTGCTTTAAACGAAGGAGAATTGGCTGATATGTATGTATTGAAGAAAAACTGATGTCAAATATAGACTTTATAACAAGAGAAGAAGCTATGTTGCGTATGAACGGATACGGCAAGAATGCCGTTCCGTTTTTTTTTATTATAGATTTCGACGAATCTGCATGCATAGTAAAGCCGTTGGATGAACTTTCATCCGATGAAGTCCGTTTTGTATTTCCTGAAACAAGTAATGTGTCTCTGCCCGACGAAAAATTCTGCGGAGAAATTCGATGGAATGTATATCCGCAAAGTTTCGAAGACTATTGTAAATCATTTTCGGTGGTATATGACAACATTCATGGTGGTAATTCTTTTCTTACCAACCTTACATGTGCCACACCTGTTGACACCAATCTTTCTCTTTCCGATATATTCAGATACACAAAAGCCAAGTACAAGCTTCTTTTAGCTGATAGGTTTGTGATGTTCTCGCCGGAGATTTTTGTAAGGATAAACGACGGTATGATATATTCATACCCTATGAAGGGTACGATAGATGCTTCTGTGCCTGATGCAGCCAATGTAATCTTGAATGACACGAAGGAGTCTGCCGAACATGCCACTATAGTCGACCTTATAAGAAACGACCTTAGTCAGATATCTACCGAGGTAACTGTAACCAAATACCGCTTTATTGACGAACTCAAGACCAATAAAGGAAACCTCCTTCAGGTTAGTTCCGAGATAAGAGGAAGGCTTCCCGAAGGCTATGCTTCGTCATTGGGCGATATGTTTTTCCGTCTGCTTCCTGCCGGCTCCATAACCGGAGCCCCCAAGAAAAAGACTGTTGAAATCATACGTAAGGCAGAGACATATCATCGTGGATATTACACAGGAGTAACAGGCATGTTCGACGGAAAAAATCTTGACAGTGCAGTCATTATCCGTTATCTTGAGAAGATGCCCGATGGACAAATGTTATTCAAGAGTGGGGGAGGTATTACATTCATGAGCGATGTAAAAAGCGAATACGAAGAAATGATTCAGAAAGTATATGTACCGGTTTATTGAGACTATCAGAATAGAGAATGGTATGGCAGAAAATCTTGCTGCACATAACCGCAGAATGAATGATACAAGGAAAGCCAATTCCTTGTCTGTAGGAGAGTCTGTTCCCGATTATATCAAAATAGAAGACTATATATCGCCTTCGGAATATAAGGAACTAACCCGTTGTCGTGTGGTTTATTCCTCAAAGATAGAGCAGATAGAATACTTTCCGTATAAGGTTCGCACAGTCCGAACTCTGTGTCTGGTGGAAGACAACGAAGCAGACTATACTTTCAAAAGTGCAGACAGGACAGTACTTGACAGGAATTTCCTGAAGCGCGGCGATGCTGATGATGTAGTGATAGTACGTAACGGGCTGCTCACAGATACTTCCATAGCCAACATTGCACTCTTTCGTAGCGGCAATTGGTACACTCCGCGTATTCCGTTGCTGAAGGGTACACGTCGTAGGTCGTTGCTCGATGCCGGACTGATTGTTGAAGCCGACATCAAGTCTGCCGACTTGTATCTTTATGACAAGATATGTATTTTCAATGCCATGATACCTTTTGGAGAAATAGAACTCAATGTAGAATATTCATTTTCGTTATAAACATAGTTTCTGAGCTTGTCAGTCCGTCTTTCCGAGACAATGAAATATTTTTTTAATAATTCTGTTATAAACAAGAAACCCTACAACTTTATTTTTGCAATGTCATAAGATAAATGACGCAGTATGATGAAATGCTGTAGACTTATTCATTAATAATAAAGAAAATAACAGGATGAAAATTAAAAGGAAATCACTGCTGGCGATAGCTGCAGCATTGTGTGGTGTGTTGGGCGTAATGGGACAGCCAAAAGAAACAAAGCCTAGGTTGGTGGTAGGGATTGTTGTAGACCAAATGAGGTGGGATTATCTTCACCGTTTTGGCGCGCGTTTCGGAAATGGAGGATTCAACCGTCTTCTCAATGAAGGCTTCAGTTGTGACAATACCCAGCTAAACTACATTCCTACAATAACAGCCATAGGACACACATCTATCTATACCGGTTCAGTGCCTTCAATACACGGCATTGCAGGGAATGATTTCTATAAAGACGGGAAAAGAGTGTATTGCACAAGTGACTCCACCGTAAGCAGTGTAGGCACAAAAAACGAGTCGGGACAGATGTCGCCGAAGAATCTTCTTGTAACCACAATAGGGGATGAATTAAAACTTTCAAATAACTTCCGATCTAAGGTGATAGGCATATCGCTGAAAGACCGTGCTTCAATTCTTCCGGCGGGACATACTTCAAATGCGGCCTATTGGTTTGACGATGAAACTGGAAATTTCGTTACAAGTTCTTATTATATGGACAGATTGCCAGAGTGGGTAAAAGAATTCAATAAAAATCAATATCCACAAAAACTCCTCATGCAAGAATGGAATACGTTATATCCTATAAATACTTATAAAGAAAGTTCGGCAGACAATAATCCTTATGAAAAGAGTCAGATAAAAGGAGAAGCTCCTGTATTGCCGCTTATGACCTCCACTATCTTTCAAAAGAAAGGTTACAAGGCCATAAGAGCCACCCCTTATGGCAATACGCTTACATTTAAGATGGCAGAAGAAGCTATAAAAGCCGAAAAACTGGGACAAGGACAAACTACCGATATGATTACTGTAAGTCTGTCGTCTACCGATTATATAGGGCATCAGTTTGGTACTTATGCCATTGAGACAGAAGATACATATCTCAGGCTTGACAAGGATTTGGAAAATTTCTTGGGATTATTGGACAATAAAGTAGGAAAAGGAAATTATCTGGTATTCCTTACAGCCGATCATGCTGCTACCCATAATTTCACATTCATGCAGGCTAACAGGCTTCCGGCTGGTGGATGGGTATTGCCTGATACAAAGAAAGAACTTGACAAATTTCTGAAAAAGGAATTTGATTTGGAAATAGAGTTTGTCAAGGATATTCTTAACTATCAGGTATTCATGAATAAAGAAGAAATCTCTGCTCATGGTATAGATTGTGAAGAAGTAATTTCAAAAGCAATAGCCTATTTGAAGAAGGACAAAACTTTTGCTTATGTGCTTGACATGAACAACCTTAAAGGCTCGTCTGTACCGAATCATATAATAGAACGTGCCGTAAACGGATATAACTGGCACCGAAGCGGTGATATCCAACTGATAGTGCAACCTGGATACTATGATATAGAATCACCCGAAGATAAAGGAGGGACAGAACATGGTGTGTGGAATCCTTACGACAGCCATATCCCTCTTATCTTTATGGGATGGGGTATCCGTAATGGAAGTACGTCACATCCGGTGAATGTTACAGATATAGCACCTACGGTGTGTTCTCTGTTGAACATACAGATGCCAAACGGCTGTATAGGTACACCTATTATAGATATATTGGGACAATAGAGGCAAGACGTCAGAAAATGTAAGGCAAAGAAAACTGCCAGTATTTGTTACTTGTCTAAAAGACAGACATAACCATCAGAAACATCACATCAACGACATCGTAACAGTTTGCCGTTGATGTGATGTTTTGCTAAGTCTGTAGCGATTAGTCGCTTTCATCAAAACGCCTAATCGCTTTCATCAAAACGCCTAATCGCTTAAAAAAAACGCTGTCCGTACTGAAAACAGGTGCAAATGTACTTTCGTGAAGAATCCAAATAGAAACGCAACGTTTTGATAAAAACTCATCGGTCGGGGAG
>JAHHQV010000060.1 GCA_020026175.1 Phocaeicola sp.
ATAACTTTTATGCAAAATATAGATTGATGTCCCCCATGTTTATCGGGTGAGCCCAAAAAGGCTGACTTCCAAATTCGGGAGCCAGCCTTAATTTATGTCGCTCAAAAAAGTTTTACTGGACAACTATGATTCTAAATCAATCTTCCATCAGCTTACGGTAACGAACTCGCTTAGGTTCAACATTACCCATACGCTTCATCTTATTTGCTTCGTATTCTGTATATGAACCTTCAAAATAGAAGACCTGACTGTCTCCTTCGAATGCAAGAATATGGGTACATATACGGTCGAGGAACCAACGGTCGTGACTGATTACAACTGCACAACCTGCAAAATCTTCAAGACCTTCTTCAAGAGCTCGTAAAGTATTGACGTCAATATCATTTGTAGGTTCGTCAAGAAGCAACACATTACCTTCTTCCTTAAGTGCCATTGCAAGATGGAGACGATTGCGCTCACCTCCTGAAAGCATTCCACAAAGCTTTTCCTGATCTGAACCTGAGAAATTAAATCGGCTCAAATATGCACGTGCATTTACATCGCGATTACCCATACGGATAAGATCGTTTCCTCCACTAATTACCTGATATACACTCTTGTTAGGGTCTATATCCTTGTGCTGCTGATCGACATAGGCCACTTTAACAGTTTCACCAACTTCAAACTCACCCTTATCAACATTTTCAAGTCCCATAATCAAGCGGAAAAGAGTTGTCTTACCTGCACCATTAGGACCTATAACTCCTACGATACCGTTAGGTGGAAGCATAAAATTCAAGTCATCAAACAGAAGTTTTTCACCATATGCCTTGGCTACATGCTTTGCTTCGATAACCTTATTACCAAGACGAGGACCGTTAGGAATGAATATTTCAAGTTTTTCTTCCTTATCCTTGACATCTTCGTTAAGCAACTTATCATATGAATTAAGACGAGCTTTACCTTTGGCCTGACGTGCTTTTGGAGCCATGCGTACCCATTCCAACTCTCGCTCAAGTGTCTTACGACGCTTGCTTGCTGTCTTTTCCTCCATTTCCATACGCTTGGTTTTCTGCTCCAACCAACTTGAATAGTTTCCTTTCCATGGAATTCCTTCGCCTCTATCTAGCTCAAGAATCCAACCTGCTACATGATCAAGGAAATAGCGGTCGTGTGTTACAGCTATTACTGTACCTTCATACTGCTGGAGATGCTGTTCCAACCAGTCGATACTTTCTGCATCAAGGTGGTTGGTAGGCTCATCAAGAAGAAGAATATCCGGTTTCTGAAGTAATAGACGACACAATGCCACACGACGACGTTCACCTCCTGAGAGGTTCTTCACCATCTGATCTTCTGGCGGACAACGTAGCGCATCCATAGCACGTTCTAGCTTGGAGTCAAGATTCCATGCATCAGTAGAGTCTATTATATCCTGCAATTCTGCCTGACGAGCAAACAAAGCATCCATCATTTCAGGATCTTCATAATATTCAGGCAATCCGAACTTATTGTTGATTTCTTCGTATTCTGCCAAAGTATCAACAATTTGCTGAACTCCCTCCATTACAACTTCCTTTACAGTCTTTGTATCATCCAATTGTGGTTCCTGAGCAAGATAGCCTACCGAATATCCTGGTGAAAAAACCACATCACCTTGATAACTTTTCTCTATTCCGGCTATTATCTTCATCAAAGTAGATTTACCAGAACCGTTAAGACCTATAATACCGATTTTAGCTCCATAGAAAAAGGATAGGTAGATGTCCTTCAATACCTGCTTGTTATTTTGGAATGACTTGCTCACTCCAACCATTGAAAAGATAATTTTCTTATCGTCTGCCATATTCTTTATTAATTTAAATATTATGTATTTCTTTCTTTAAGTGTTTTCTGCAAATAAGGATATGTAAAAGCTATATAAAAGAAGACTCCTATAACACATAACAAAAATGCTATAGACAATCGTTCGTAGTCGTAAGCCAGACATACGCAACATCCTATTATAAGGGCTGCATCCCACATCAACTGATACGTGCTGTATCCTGTACCTCTTTCACAATGCTTCGGAAGTTGTATCATAACCTTCAAATATTGATACATTGCCAAAGGAATACCTACTCCTATCAGTACTCCCGACATATATATACTGAAGTCTATTGCATGTGTGTATAGAATATATATTGCTATAACAAGTATTACATAACCTATAACCAATAAAATACGCGAATCTACTTTCCCTAGTAAACGACCTGGTATAAGAAGATAAACCCAAAAGCCACCTGCTATGCAAAGATAGAAAAAAGAATCTGTTTCGTAACCTATTAAAGTACCCAAAATGAAAGGTATAGTTACCATATTTATACCGGGAAGTATATTTCTGAACAAAATGAATCTGTCAAACGACAACAAAGGAACCTGCATAGGAGCTCTAAAACAAACATGAATCATAGATACCAATATAAAACTGATACCATTGAGAACTGCAGAAATGTATATTATTTTTTCCAATGATAAGTCAGACTCGACATAGGCACCTAGAAATGCTCCAACTACGGCTCCCAACAAACCAGAAAATGCAAACATTATATTAGCCTCGTTTCTGCAAGTGCTTGGAGTAACGTCTATTACCAACGTACTTCCTGTAACCATAAGTGCGATACCAAACAACGAGCCTTGAAGAATACGCAATAAACATAGCATCCAGAAACTATCTGCATACGGATATGCAATTCCCAAAACGGCAAAAAACAAAATGCTATATGTACATACTTTCTTACGAGAAAACGTGTCTACAAGATAATTACTGAATAATCCAGGAAGAAACATTGAAAAGCCAAACAGACCCATTGAAACAAACGCAGAGACATCAGACTCTGAGTTCCAATTTTTGATTGTATGCAAATTCAAAACCGGGAAAAGCATATATACTCCTATGTAGAGGAGTAGATTGGACAATAAAAGTAATATGAAATTCTTATTCCAAAACGAAGTGATACTTATTGGATTGGTATTCATATATTTATAATTAAGATTTATGGGATATTTTTAAATGCAAAGAACCAATAAATAAGAAAAACAAAGATTCTAATACAAGATTAAATCCTTTCTTCCTTATTTATCAGTTCTATATAAAAGAAATCTGTAACTCACAAATCATAAAATCAATATTGTTCGGATTGGTTTGGAAATTCACCCGACTTTACATCCGATATGTAATTCCCAATAGCATCTGTCATTATTGTATGTAAATCAGCATAACGACGAAGGAATTTAGGACTGAAACCTTTTGTCATACCAAGCATATCTGTAACGACCAATACTTGACCATCAACATTTCCTCCTGCACCAATACCAATAACAGGAATTGTAAGTTCTGAAGCAACCCTTGCTGCAAGTCCTGCAGGAATCTTTTCCAAAACCAAAGCAAAGCAACCAGCCTCTTCCAAAAGATGTGCATCACGTACAAGCTTTTCAGCCTCAGCATCTTCTTTTGCACGTACATTATAAGTGCCATACTTATTTATAGACTGAGGCATAAGTCCCAAATGTCCCATAACAGGAATACCAGCACCTATAATTTTCTTTACTGTTTCAATGACTTCTTCGCCACCCTCCAACTTCAAAGAATCTGCATGAGTTTCCTTCATTATACGGATTGCATTGCGTACACCATCGTAGGCATCTGCCTGATATGTACCGAATGGCATATCTACAACAACCAAGGCACGTTTTACACCTCTCATTACTGATTTACCATGATAAATCATCTGATCTATTGTTATAGGAAGAGTAGTGACATTTCCTGCCATTACATTAGATGCAGAGTCACCTACCAAAATTATATCTATTCCGGCTCCATCAACAATCTGAGCCATAGTATAATCGTATGAAGTAAGCATAGAAATCTTCTCGCCTCTCTGCTTCATTTCTGTCAAACGATGCGTAGTAACCTTACGCACATCACTAGATAAATATCCTGCCATATTTTTTAACACTTTATTTATAAAAACTCAGCAAAATTATATGTTTTGTACAATATAAACAAATCAATATAACAATTACTTATATATTCAGTCTTGCTACTCTTATCCCGGTATGCCTCTTTCTTTTTGACAAATAATCAAATAATGTTACATTATCCACTATTACCTTATGACGTAAAGAGGATGCATGAATAAGATGCAACTTGTTGTCTAGCCAATAGGCAAAGCCTATATGAACTACATCCAATCCGGAAATACTTGTAGTCAAAGCTACTATATCTCCATTTTTTATCTTTAAAACATCTATACCCTTATCCAAAAATTGTTTAGGAATATATGGCATATGATAATCCTTCCATAAAGTTTCAACCTTACGCATCATCATTACATTTGATGTATCAGATTTTAGACTTTTATATAAATCTATATTTGAAGTCATGAAATTCAAGGAAAAGACTCTCGTAGAGTACTCCGACTCCTTTGTCGTTTCGAATAAAATGCCTTTATAAGTATTATCGAATAACCAGTCGGAAAAATAATGCAATCTTGATACATAACCTTTTATAATACCTCCTCTGTACCTCAATTTCTGTAAAGAACGACAAAAATCTCTATACCCATAACCTTTTTCTTTTGAAGATAAATATAAAGCTATTACTGTCTCTACATAGGTAGTACAATCGAAAGAGTCTGTACGAGCCACCAGTTTTTCATCACGAGATCTGTCCAACAATCCGCTTGCATATGATTTGCCTTGCAAAGCTTTAGCAAAAAACAATATCCTATCTTCGGATTTGCATGACACCAAAGAAGAACTCTTCTTTAGGATGTTTTCAATAAATATACTGTCAGTTTTCTCAGATGAATACGCTGAAACAACATTCAGTACTAGAAATGACAATCCTAAAGACAAACTACTTGATTTCATCCTCTCCTTTCAATATAGGCAATGTTATCTCATATTTTACCGCTATAATACGGGTAACAAAGACAGTAACGCCACATATAATTTGCGACAAATAATCTTCAAAGCCCAACGATGTACAAATCCATAGACATATACCGCCTATAACACATGCCATAGCATATATTTCTTTTCTGAAGATAAGAGGTATTTCATTTATAAACACATCACGTATAACTCCGCCAGCTGCCCCAGTTATACTACCCATTATAATAGCAACCCAAAATGTATGACCCAGTTCAATGCTCTTTGTTGCTCCTACAACAGTAAAAAGGGCAAGACCAACACTGTCAAATATAAAGAATGTATTGGTTAAACGAATAAGGTATTGGCGGAATACAATAACAAAAAGCATTGCCAATGCTGTACATATAAGATAAATAGGGTCTGTCATCCAGGCAGGAGTAACATCAAGCAACAAATCACGTATCGTTCCACCACCGATAGCTGTAGCCAGTCCGACAACGTATGCACCAAACCAATCAAATCTTTTAGCAGAAGCCAGTCTAATTCCGCTTATGGCAAATGCAAATGTTCCGATAAAGTCAAGTATTTCGACAAATGTAGGTATCTCAAACATCATTTATAAGATTATTAAAATTCTAATTATTTTATTATTACTTATTACCATGTATAATTCAATCCAAAACTTAGTATTTCCTGAAACTGTAAATACTTATCTCCTTTTTTAGGCTTCGCACCGTCATCGTATCTGGCGTGGAGAAAAAGATTTGTTGAAAGATATTTGTTTATCACAAAAGTGAATGTATTTTCCCATTCACTAAACACTTTCTCGTAATTGGTTGTATACGTAAACTTGGATTTCCACATCAAAAATGAAAACATCTTCCATGTCAATGTAGTATTGATACGTGAACCAAGTTCATGTTCCACCTTGTGTCCTTCCTTAATGTTGAATTTAGTAGGATCAACCTTGTCACTTGCAACACTATACATAGTATAGTTGAAAGGATTAAGAAGGACTGAAAGGTCTATCACACCATCTTTCACAAGTTTATAGTCAACACCGACACCAATATTCAATGTAGCAGGAGACAAAATAGTAGAAATAAGCTTATCGGAATTAGTAGCATAATTAGAGAACAACTGAGTCTGAAATTCAGCCGACAATGTATAATACCAATCCCATATTGCCCTGTAACCTAATTTTGAAGACAAGCGCAACAAGTCATTATTAGGCTTATAAGAATGAACGGTATCCGAAGGAGCCGATATAAATCCTAGTTTCCACTCTAGTTTTCCTTCATATTGAAAATTCTGCTTGTTGTCGTATTTCACCTGCCAGTTAATTCCTGACAGTAATGATTTCGAACTTTCACCACCTTTATACCAGTTGTCTGAAATATAGTTCTGCGAGAATTGAAGAAATCCCGAGCCACCGGAAGTCCAGAAATTAGGTTTATACACCAACAAATCAGACTCTTCCACAACTTCAAGTCCTATATTATTTTGTGCCATATTTATAAATCCAGAGTTCTCCGAAGAATAATGAAGCGTATCAAAACAAATCACTTCAAGAGAATCTATTTTCGATTCGTTCAAACGTACCAACTCAGGATAATGAGTATAGAAATCCAACATCTGTCTATCTATTTTCTTGCTTACCAATACATCATTATCAACCCTTGGCACATCCTTCATAATCCTATTTGCCTTTGAGATTGAATCCTCTTTCAATATATCTTTAGGATACCATCCGTCAATAGAAGATGCTTCGATAAAAGGTTTTGAATAATAAGTCAAAGGTATTACGTATTTATAGAATATTGGTTTCATCTCTATTTCGGAAAGAGAAAGATAAATGTCATCCCATCTATCTTGGTCTTCCATCTGATTTCTTTTATAACGATAATAGATATACTGTAAATCCTTTACTGATTGAGGCACAATCTTCTTAGGACTCTTCTTAAGAATTTTATTCTTGTTTTCTACAGTGTCAGGTTTAGCTATTGTATCAAGGTTAGCTGTTGAATCAAGCCTTACAATTGTATCCATATTCAAACTATCCAATTTTACTGAATCCAGACAAATAGAAATCGTATCTAAAAACGGAACTGGCACTGTATCCAATAAAAGTGAATCTTTCGTAAAGATGGAATCTGCACATATAGTATCAGATAACATATATAATAGCGAATCTGATGAGATAAGATGTATTTCCTCTTCCAACGAATCTATTTTTACTGAATCTGTAATATCTAGTCTAGCTACAGAATCATCCGATATAGAGTCCAAGCTTATTTTTTGACGTCCTAACGAATCTTTTACTAAAAAAACTTCTCTATTTACTGAATAAGAAGGTCTTATATTATAATCAAAGAATATCACGACAAGCAAAAACAATATAACCCAATTTGTTTTCATATAAATGTATGTATAAACTAATAATTAAACCAAATGCAAAAATAGTATTTTTCTACAAATTCCATATTCAATTGTAGAATTTAATAACACTTTTTTATTTCAAAAAACAAGATGACAAAACTTTCAATTCGACAGATAAGACAGCAATAAACAAGCGCATAATCCTTAATTTTACAATAACATAAGTACCAACAGAACAATCAAAAGCCATATACCCGACCTGAAATCTAGCAGAAGCAGCATGAACAACAAAGCTAAAAAAGGTTACAAATCCAACTATATCTATATTATAAATCGTAAAAATTGACGTCAACTTAAAATGTTTAGCTTTTAAAGTCTTGAATTTTGGCTTTTTTTTATAACTTTGCACACTTGTAAAAGAAGTTCGATTTTGAAATTAATTTTTTAAACATTCATAATTGTGGCAGAAACAAAGTACATTTTCGTAACAGGTGGTGTTGCCTCTTCACTAGGTAAAGGTATCATTTCATCGTCTATAGGCAAATTGCTGCAGGCTAGAGGCTACAGCGTAACTATCCAAAAGTTCGACCCGTATATAAATATCGACCCGGGTACATTAAACCCTTATGAGCATGGAGAATGCTACGTAACAATTGATGGTCATGAAGCCGATCTTGACCTTGGACACTACGAACGTTTCCTTGGGATACAAACGACTAAAGCAAACAACATTACTACAGGTCGTATTTACAAAAGTGTAATCGACAAAGAAAGACGTGGAGACTATCTAGGTAAAACTATCCAAATCATCCCTCACATTACAGACGAAATTAAACGTAACGTAAAATTGCTTGGCAACAAGAACAAGTTCGACTTTGTCATCACCGAAATTGGTGGTACTGTAGGTGATATTGAATCTCTTCCATATCTTGAAAGTATTCGTCAGCTGAAATGGGAAATGGGGAAAAATGCTTTATGCGTTCACCTTACATATGTCCCTTATCTTGCAGCTGCAGGCGAGCTAAAAACTAAACCAACTCAACATTCAGTAAAAGAATTGCAGTCTGTAGGTATACAGCCTGACATCCTTGTTCTACGTACAGAACACGAACTTAGCACTAGTTTAAAGAAGAAAGTAGCTCTATTCTGCAATGTAGATGAAAATGCTGTCATCCAATCTATTGACATGCCTTCTATATACGAAGTGCCAGTCAAGATGCAAGAACAAAGACTTGACGCTACTATTCTTGAAAAGATGGGATTGCCTGTAGGTGAAACTCCTACTCTAGGTCCATGGAGAGAATTCTTAAACCGCAGATACAACGCTACAGAAAAAGTAAGAATCGGTCTTGTCGGCAAATACGACTTGCAAGATGCCTACAAATCAATTCTTGAGGCTCTTTCTCAGGCTGCTACTTACAATAACAGAAAAGCTGATATACATTTCATCAACAGCGAAAAGCTTACCGACGATAATATCGCCGAAGCTCTTAAAGACATGGATGGTATCATAATATGCCCTGGATTTGGACAAAGAGGTATCGACGGAAAGTTTGTTGCTATCAAATATTGCCGTACTCACAACATTCCTACATTTGGTATATGTCTTGGTATGCAGTGCATCGCAATAGAATTTGCTCGCAATGTACTTGGATACGAAGATGCAAACAGCCGTGAAATGGACGAAAAGACTCCACATAACGTAATTGACATCATGGAAGAACAAAAATCAATTACAAACATGGGAGGTACTATGCGTCTTGGTGCCTACGAGTGTGTTCTTGACAAGGAATCTAAAGCATTCGAAGCATATCAAAACGAACATATACAAGAACGCCACAGGCATCGTTATGAATTCAACAATGACTACAAGGAAGAATTCATTAAGGCAGGTATGAAATGTACAGGCATCAATCCAGAGTCCGACTTGGTTGAAATAGTTGAAATACCAACATTGAAATGGTTTGTTGGAGTCCAGTTCCACCCAGAATATAGTAGTACTGTACTGAAACCACACCCATTGTTCTTGTCATTCATCAAAGCTGCTATTGATAAATAATACAAAAAGAATTAGATATAAAACATGGATAAAAACACGTTAGTGGGATTTCTTTTGATAGGGGCGGTAATTATAGGTTTCGGAATCTATAATTCCCCCAATCAGGAGGAAATTGCCCGTGCAGAACACTATCAAGACTCTATTCAGAAGGTTATTAAAGAACAGGAAGTAAAGCAAAAGTTAGCACAGGAAAAAGCTGAAAAAAAAGCTTTGGAGCTTGACTCTACTTCTCTTTTCTTCAATTCCTTGAAAGGGGAAAACAAAATCTACACCTTAAAAAACGAATTCGTTGAAGTCTCAATATCAAACAAAGGCGGACGAGTATGCAAAGCTATGCTCAACGACTACAAAGACCAGAAGAAACAACCTTTGGTTCTCTTTGATGGAGATGATGCTTCATTGAACATCGGTTTCGAAGGCAAAAACGAGAATATCATGAGCAGCCAATTGTTCTTCAAAGCTACAAACGTAACTGACAGCACAGTTACAATGAGGCTTGATGCTGCAAATGGCGGACATATTGATTTCGATTATAAACTTATCCCAAATTCATATATCGTAAACTTCACTGTCAAGGCAGAAGGTATGCAGAACGTCTTCTCTCCTTCCGTAAAGACTATGAATATAGACTGGAAACAAAGAGCAAGACAGATGGAGAAAGGTTATACTTTCGAACAGCAGTATACATCTCTTACTTATAAGCCTGTAGACGAAAGTTTCGATAATCTTGACAAGGCTAAGAATGACAAAGAAACTATTTCAGAAGTTTTGGATTGGGTAGCATTCAAGAATCAATACTTCTCTTGCGTATTCATGGCCGAAAAGAACTTCGAAAAAGCTACTCTGGAATCAAACATGGAGCAAAAGGGAAGCGGATACATGAAAAGCTATCACGCTGATATGCAAACAGCATTCGACCCTACAGGAACACAGCCTAGCAATTTCCAATTCTATTTTGGTCCTAACCATTTCAAGACTCTATTAGCCAGCAATGAACTAAGTCTCACAGGAGAAGACCAAGAACTTGAAGACTTGGTTTATCTTGGATGGCCGATTATAAGATGGATTAACAGATGGTTTACTATCAACTTGTTCGACTGGCTTTCAAGCTGGGGGCTGAATATGGGTATTGTAATCCTTCTCATGACTATCATCGTAAAAGTTCTTGTACTCCCTACTACATGGAAGTCATTCCTTTCATCTGCCAAAATGCGTGCATTGAAGCCTTATGTAGATAAGATAAACAAGAAATATCCTAATCAGGAAGATGCTCTAAAGAAACAACAGGAAACTATGGCTCTTTACAGCCAATATGGTGTAAGTCCTATGGGAGGATGCTTGCCTATGCTGCTTCAAACTCCTGTATTCATGGCATTGTTCTTCTTCGTACCTAATGCCATAGAACTTCGTCAACAGAGTTTTTTATGGGCAGATGACCTATCTGCATACGATGATCTTATAAGCTGGAGTACTTCAATTCCTTTGTTGGGCAATCACTTAAGTTTGTTCTGCCTTCTGTTCAGTGCCGCTACAATCATCAACCAGATTGTAATGATGAAACAGCAGAATATGGGAGACAATCCACAGATGGCTGCCATGAAATGGATGATGTACGTAATGCCTGTAATGTTCTTCTTCATTTTTAACGAATATGCTTCTGGATTGAGCTACTATTACTTCATTTCAAGTTTGATAGGTATACTCACTACATGGATTATGTATCGTATGACAGATGAAAAAGCGCTCCTAGCACAACTTGAAGCAAACAAGAAGAAACCTTCTGAAATGAAACAAAGCAGTCTGCTTTCTCGACTTGAAGCTTTACAGAAAGAACAGGAACGTATACAGAAAGAACGTCAGGAAAGAATGAACAAGAAATAAATATTCTGATTATTATTAAGATATTGTCATCCGGCAGAAACTGACTTCTGCCGGATGGCAATATTTTTTTATCGATAAAGTCATAACATTAAAAACATATACCATAATGAAAAAGAATTTAGCAACTATGACAGCAGCTACTCTCATGCTTGCCACATCATCATGCGCCAGTCCCGAAAAACAACAGTCGGACAATGACACAGTAATAGGCAAACAGGAAATAACTGTTTCCGAAGGACGTCTTACTCCAGAAGTGCTCTGGGCTATGGGAAGAATTGGAAGTTCTGCAATTTCTCCTGACGGAAAACAGATTGCATACACCGTGTCATACTACAGTGTAAAGGAAAACAAAAGCAGAACAGTAATTTATATAATGAACTCCGACGGTTCGGGAAACTCACTACTTACCACCGGTACATCAAGCGAATTTGAGCCTGCATGGATAAAGAACGGCGAAAAACTGGCCTTCATCACTGATGGACAGATATGGGAAATGAATTCTGACGGAACTGAACGCCGACAGATTTCAAACTACGAAGGAGGTATTGACGGATTCAAGTTTTCTCCTGATGGAAAGAAAGTTCTTTTCATATCACAAGTAAAATATGGCGAACGTACAGTAGACAAATACCCTGACCTGGATAAAGCCACAGGTATGGTTATAGACGATTTGATGTACAAGCATTGGGACGAATGGGTACAGTCTGTTCCTCATCCTTTCGTAGCTGATTTTGACGGAACAAACATCGGCTCTGCCATTGATATATTATACGGACAGGCATACGAATCGCCTATGAAACCATTTGGTGGCATTGAACAGCTTACATGGAGCAACGATTCGAAAGCTGTAGCATATACATGTCGAAAAAAGACAGGCCTCGACTATTCCATATCTACAGATTCCGACATATACCTTTACAATCTGGAAACAAAGGAAACCCGCAATCTGTGCAAAGAAGATACTGCCGACAAAAACATGGGATACGACACAAACCCTCAGTTCTCGCCAGACGGAACTTTCATTGCATGGCAGAGCATGGAACGCGACGGATATGAAAGCGACCGTAACAGACTTTGTGTAATGAACCTCTCAAACGGCAAAAAATCATATGTTACCGAGTCTTTTGAATCGGGTGTAGACTCTTATTGTTGGGCTAAAGACAGCAAGACTCTTTATTTCACTGGAGTATGGCATGCCACAAGTATGATTTACAAAACAAACCTTGAAGGTGATGTAAAGAAACTCACTGACGGTATGTTCGACTATACTTCTGTAGATATACTAAACGACGGACAACTGCTAACCAAGCGTCATTCCATAAGTGAGGCAGACGAATTGTTTACACTGTCACTCAACAACAACGACGTGACAAAAATAACAAAAGAAAACGACCATATCTTCAGCCAGCTGAAGATGGGTAAAGTAGAAGCTAGATGGACTAAGACAGTAGACGGAAAGCAACTGCTTTCATGGGTGATATATCCGGCCAACTTTGATCCAAACAAGAAATACCCTACCCTTCTGTTCTGTCAGGGAGGACCTCAAAGTCCGGTCAGCCAATTCTGGAGCTACAGATGGAACTTCCAGATTATGGCGGCAAACGACTATATAATCATAGCACCAAACCGTAGAGGGCTGCCGGGATTCGGCATGGAATGGCTTGAAGATATAAGCACAAACTATGGCGGACACTGCATGGACGATTATCTTAGTGCCATAGACGACATTTCAAAAGAGCCGTTTGTAGACAAAGACCACCTGGGATGTATAGGAGCAAGTTTCGGCGGATATTCGGTTTACTGGCTTGCCGGACATCACAACAAGAGATTCAAAGCCTTCATTGCACACGACGGATTCTTTAATATGCCACAACAATATCTTGAGACAGAAGAACTTTGGTTTACTAATTGGGACCTTGGAGGTGCATATTGGGAAAAGAACAATCCGGCAGTACAGCGTAGCTATGCCAATTCGCCTCATCTGTTTGTCGACAAATGGGACACACCGATACTATGTATCCACGGCGAAAAAGACTACCGCATACTTGCATCACAAGGTATGGCAGCATTCAATGCAGCCAAGCTAAGAGGAGTTCCGGCACAGCTGCTTATTTACCCCGACGAAAATCATTGGGTGCTAAAACCGCAGAATGGAGTGCTATGGCAACGTACATTCTTTGCATGGCTCGACAAATGGCTGAAGGAAAATCCCAAAGAGATAATACCTAAACAGTAACATTTTCTAAAACAAAACAATCCTCGTATATACTCTGCCACAATAATGCAGACAATATATACGAGGATTTTTATTTCAATATACTATAAAAAAATAATTACTCAAACACCAATTTCCCAAAGAATTCAGGACAATGGAAATTAGGATTAGGAAGATTTATAGGATTCCACGACAAGAAATGAGGAGTCTGCAGCAAGTCACCACACTTATAGAAATTAGCTCGCAACACCATACCACCAAAATCCTTTATATCATGTTCAAACAAGGCTTCTGCAGGAATGACCAACGACAATTCCCATGAACACTCTCCCACTCTTTCTTCAAAGTTTTCACATCCCAAAGAAGACCATCTTTTCACCTTGGCTAGAATATCCGTCGAAGCTCCATGTCTATTCCCTTTTATTCCGAAATTCAGAAGAAGGGTTCCTACACAGTTACATTCAAAATTATAATATTCTCCCTCATCTTCTTTTCTTACAAAAAACTCACAACAAGCATCTTCCCAAACTCTACCCTGGTCTCCCTGAGCTACAGCCCTCACACTTGCCTCAATCACACGGTAGTTTATAAGAATCGCCCCACCCGTATGAGCCACTCTGAATTTCACATCAGGACTATAAGGGTATTCAGACCAGTTTACTACACTTATCGAATTAAATTCCACATTAGCAGAATCCATAATGCCAGCCACATTTTCAGCCTCCGGCAACTCGCATGATATTTTCTTTACAATGATTTCTTTCATTTCTACATTATCAGATTTTGTCTACTATCTAGCAAATATAACGAATATATTTGATATGCAAACTATATTGTCCTATAAAGCTGAATCATTTATACTTTATCAGCGCATTTACCTTTTGTTCCAGAAACTGGTAGAGAACATCAGCAATATACCGAATATTTCAAGTCGGCCTATCAACATCAAGAACGAAGATACCCACTTGGCTGCTTCAGGCAGAGCATTCCACGAGTTTGCAGGTCCATAATAACCAAATCCAGGTCCCACGTTACCTATACTGGAAACAGATATGCCCAAGGCTTCAAACACATCAAGCCCCAACAACATTAGCACAAACCAGCCTACAAAACTGCATATAATGTAGAACAACACGAAAGTAGTGGCAGTAGATATAGTGCCAGACGATACAGACATGCCGTTTACCTTCACAGGCAGTACTGCACGAGGATGCATAAGCCTATTAAACTCATTCTTCACATTCTGAAGGATTATATAAAGACGCATACTCTTCACACCTCCGGCAGTAGAGCCTGTACATCCTCCTGCCACCATCGTATACATCAACAACAATATAGTAAAATGAGGCCATAGCATATAGTCCTCGGTACAGAACCCGCAAGACGTATGTATAGTAACAACCTGAAAGAATGAAGCACGGAAAGCATGCTCCACATCATAACCTTTTATAAAGTAAAGAGCGCAAGCAATGGCAATGGTTACAAGACCAACAGAAAGCAGAAAATATTTCGTTTCCGAGTCATTTATCCATCTCAAAGGTTTACCCCTGAAAATCAAAAAATAAAGCGAAAAATTAATGCTTGACAAAAGCGTGAAAATAGTAATGACATACTCTATATATGGAGAATTCCAATGAGCCACACTAGCCTGTTTCGTCGAAAAACCGCCTGTGGCTGTAGAAGAGAACGAATGACAGATAGCATCGAATATATCCATACCCCCAAGACACAAGAAAACAACCTCAGAAGCAGTAAGGATAAAATACACCAGCCACAACCCCTTTGCCATTTTACTTATTTTAGGATGAATCTTATCATGATTCACGCCGGTAGCCTCAGCCGAGAACAACACCTGATTTCCTACACCGAAAATAGGCAATACAGCAATAGTGAAGAACACTATTCCCAGTCCACCTATCCACTGAGTGAAACTTCGCCAAAAAAGCATTCCATGTGGCAACGATTCTATATTATCCAGAATGGAAGCCCCGGTAGTAGTAAATCCCGACATTGTTTCAAAAAAAGCATCTGTGATATTAGGGATACTGCCACTGATATAAAAAGGCATCATCCCAAAAGTTGTGAAAAACAGCCATGTGAAGGCTACGATGCAATAGCCGTCCCTACGCGACAAATTATTACGTGCATTTCGTCCCAACAGCATAAGCAGTGTTCCCACACCTACATTGATAAGCATAGTATAAATAAAGTAGATATATTCACTCTCTTTATACAGAAAAGACACCAAAGAGCTGATTAAAAACAGTCCTCCCTCTATATAGAGCAATATACCAAGAATCTTCAATATCATCTTATAATTCAGATGTCCGTTGCCCCTATTGGCTTCGAGATGCATCTGCGAACCGATAAAACCTTCCATAATAAAATATCATTAAACAAAAAAAGAGGCGCTTATGCGTCTCTCTTCATGTCGGGGTACCAGGATTCGAACCTGGGACCCCCTGCTCCCAAAGCAGGTGCGCTAACCGGACTGCGCTACACCCCGAATAATATAACATCGGATATATATCAGTTCATCTTGTCGGGGTACCAGGATTCGAACCTGGGACCCCCTGCTCCCAAAGCAGGTGC
>JAHHQV010000061.1 GCA_020026175.1 Phocaeicola sp.
GTACTTAAAGCCCTTTTTATTTCACAAAAAATCTAAATCAGAAACTTGAGTAATAAGTCTTGTTGGTTGCTTTTAATATTAACTATTCAGGAGGAGTTTTTTCTTCTTCAAGATATATTCCCTGAAGAAGTTCGTCCTTATTCGTTACCTCATAACGGCACAAGGCTTGATCTCTGATGGCAGTATTAATTCTGCCAATGCTAATAGTCATTGATGATTCATAGGATAAGAAATATAACTTTTATTCAGAATATAGATTGATGTCCACCATGATTTATCTACTGAGCCAATTTCATTCGCCTGTGGAAATTAGGTAAACAAAAATCCGTTCCAACAACATGAAGTATGAAGTTAGAACGGATTTTTGTTTGAAAGTATATTCAATACTAATGAAAATACTATTGTTTTTGGTTCATCACAAGCGTGATGAGCATTTATCACGGACGTGATAAACATTTCGCACGGGCGTGATGAACATTTATCACGAACGTGATAAACTTATAGCATTGTAGTTTTTAGTAAAAAAACTAATGTATGTCTTTATATTCATTATAGCTTGTAGTCCCACTGATTGAGGGCAAACGACCAATGTTTTTCTACGAGTTCAACAGTTTCGGGCTTGTACTGATATTTGTTCTTCTTATATCCCTTTTTCTTGTTGACATATGCTTCAATGGCAGATTGTGCATCATCGAATCCTGGTATTGACAATTGTCTGTATATATCTTTTGTCATATCGAATGCGTTCTGCTCATAATCCTCGAATTTTACTTCTACAAGATTTCCCTCAGGAATAAACTTCTTGTCGGCTTCGTATTTGTGATAAAGTTTGGCATATACAGAAAGGATATTTTCCTGAAGCTGCTGGTCGCTTATATCCTGTAGCATAAGAGGCTTGATGGTATTTGTGAAGAAGCTTCTTGTAGATTCGAATACTGTATATGGATTTCTCATAAGGTATATGAACTTGGCATTAGGGAACATCTTTACAAGTTCTTTTACTCGGCCTGTATGTGGAGGATTTTTGCTGAGGAACTGTGTTCCGTTTGTATTCCAGAGTGAAATCTTTATCAGTTTGGTAAATACCTCTTCGAATATCTTCAGTTCGTCATCGCTGATTTCGTCGAAAAGCAGGTACTTGTCGGCATATTCCTGCATGTGCTTTGGCAGAAACCAGAAGTTGTAGTATGTATATGGCATCATGTTGGCAAGTGCAAACTCTTCTTCTTGAGGAAGGTCTACGGCCAGTTCCATGTTGTCGGTAGGACGCTTATCGGGCATAATCCAACTCATGCTTTTCTTGAAGAATGGCTGTCCCCACATCATAAGGTGTGGAAATACTGTTTGATATGTAGTGTTATATCCGAAATGACTGTCGCAAGAGAATACATTGTGCATGAATGTAGTACCGCTGCGCCAGTGACCGAGTATGAATACAGGGTCGTGTTCGAGCGGCTTGTCGGCCAGAAGTTTGTTGTATCTTTTGTCCTGCAAAGGCTTTAGAGTGGAGAGCAGACGGCATATTGACTTTGTAAGTCTGTATTTACCTTTAAATCCATCGTCTATATTTCTTCCTTCGAGAATCTGATTGAAGGTTTTCCAATCGGCTCCAACCAAAGGGTTTACAGGCAGTTTGCTGAATTCTAATAATCCCATGATAGTTTTTGGTTATATGTTAGGTTTTTGTTTTGATGCTTCACAAGCAGGCAAGGGGAGTGTCGTTGTGATATGAATATATCCCCTTGTCTGATACTTGTAATTATAGCTTTGGGGCTTAGAAAATTACTTTCACTTCTATACCTTGGCGAGACAATTCCTTGACAGCTTTTTCTATGGCAGTATAGTGTTCAGGCTCTATACCCAGTTTTTTCATGTCAAGAACCGGCAGTGACATTGCGTTGTGCATCTTGTTGTCTTCAACCTTATTGATTATCATACCTACTGCACAAGTATTGTTTGTGATAGGGTCTATAAGGATGAAAGCTCCGGTAGCTTTGTTCTCGGCATATGAATCAAAGAATAGTTCTTTTGATGATGTCATTACAACTTTTGCTATCTGGTTGAGCTGCATTGGGACATCTTCTTTTTTCAGTCGGCCGTTTTCAACACTAAGTTGCTCCATAGTGTTGATGTCCACTTTATATTCTATATTGTCAATGCGTGTACGACTTGTGTTTGTAGTCTGTTTCAGGAAAAATGACTTTTCGAGGTCCATTTTCTCTTCGTCCATCCATACAAGCATTGCTTCGAAGTTACGTCCTATCATAGGTACATTGTCGGGATGTACAAGCATTTCGCCTCTTGATACGTCTATTTCGTCTTCAAGTGTAAGTGTTACCGACATAGGAGGGTACGCATAGTCTATTTCTCCTTCGTATGTAACAATGCTCTTGATGTGTGACTTCTTGCCCGAAGGAAGTGCCATTACTTCGTCTCCCTTTCTTATTATTCCCGATGATACTTTTCCGCAGAAACCACGGAAATCGAGGTTAGGACGGAGCACGTACTGCACTGGATAGCGGAAATCTTTCAGATTGTTGTCGTTTCCTATGTGTACGGTTTCGAGGTATTCAAGAAGTGAAGTTCCTTCATACCAAGGTGTACGGCTTGACTTGTCGACCACATTGTCGCCTTCTAGTGCCGACAATGGTATGCATCTTACGTCTGGAATATTGAGAGGAGCCACAAACTCTTTGTAATCGCTTACTATCTTATCGAATACATCTTTCGAGAAGTCTACAAGGTCCATCTTGTTGACTGCAAGTACTACATGCTTAATGCCAAGTAGTGATACTAGGTACGAGTGACGTTTTGTCTGCGTGATTACTCCTGTACGTGCATCAACAAGGATTATGGCAAGGTTTGCAGTAGATCCTCCTGTAATCATGTTTCTGGTGTACTGTTCGTGTCCCGGAGTGTCGGCAATAATGAACTTGCGGTTGTTTGTAGAGAAATATCTGTATGCCACGTCTATGGTGATACCTTGTTCGCGTTCGGCTTTCAGTCCGTCCAACAGCAGTGCGTAGTCTATATGTTCGCCTGCATTTCCTACACGTTTGCTGTCACGCTCCAGTGCATCCAGCTGGTCTTCGTAAAGTTTCTTGCTGTCAAAAAGCAGACGCCCTATAAGAGTTGATTTTCCGTCGTCAACAGAGCCTGCAGTAAGAAAACGAAGCAGGTCTTTTTGTTCGTCTTTTTTTAGGAATTCCTCAATGGATATTGTTCCTCTGGCTTCGCCTTCCATCGGATTTCCCGATTTGTTTTTATCTATAGTTTCCATTATAAATCTTTTTTAGTTACAAGTCTACAGCTTGTATGTATCCCTGTGTCTTGATTTTTAAAAATATCCTTCACGTTTCTTCTGCTCCATGCTTGCTTCCTGATCGAAGTCAATTACACGGGTAGTACGTTCGCTTTTTGTAGTGGTCATCATTTCTTCCACTATCTTTTCTATTGTATCAGCTTCGCTTTCTATGGCTCCTGTTAGAGGCCAGCAACCTAATGTCCTGAAGCGGATTTTTCTCATTTCTATTTTGTCTTTGTATTTTTCGGGTAGACGGTCGTCATCTGGCATAATAAGCTGTCCGTCAATATTGACAACAGGTCTTTCTTTTGCAAAATACAATGGTACGATAGGAATATTTTCAAGACGTATATACTGCCAGATGTCAAGTTCTGTCCAGTTGCTTAGAGGGAAAACTCGGATACTTTCACCTTTTCGTACTCGTGCGTTATATATATCCCATAATTCTGGACGCTGGTTCTTTGGATCCCATTGGTGGAATTCATTTCGGAAAGAGAATATACGTTCCTTTGCTCTCGATTTTTCTTCATCACGTCTTGCCCCTCCAAATGCGGCGTCAAACTTGTATTTATCGAGAGAACTTAGAAGAGCCTGTGTCTTCATGAGGTCTGTATGTACCTTACTTCCGTGTGTGAAAGGTCCTACACCTGCATTGAAGGCTTCCATATTGCTCTCAACTATAAGGTTCCATCCGTATTTCTTTGCATATTCATCGCGGAACTGTATCATTTCCTTGAATTTCCATTTAGAGTCGATATGCATAAGAGGAAAAGGCACTTTGCCTGGTGCAAAAGCTTTCTCGGCTAGTCTTACCATTACAGATGAGTCTTTACCGATGCTGTATAGCATTACAGGATTTTCAAATTCGGCAGCCACCTCACGGATTATATGAATAGACTCTGCTTCGAGTTCCTTAAGGTGACTTAAGTTATATTCTTCGTTCATAATATGTTATATATATATGTTTATTCTTTCTTTAGTGTTACGATAGGTAGTATAAGCTCTAGCAATTTGTTTACAGATTCTTCTACAGTAAGTATAGATGTATCTAGCGACAGAGCCGGATTTTCTGGAGCCTCAAATGGTGATGATATACCGGTGAAATTCTTTATTTCTCCTTTTCTGGCTTTGGCATACAGTCCTTTCACATCTCTTCTTTCACATTCCTCTATAGGCGTGCTTATGAATATTTCCAGAAAGTTTTCTTTTCCTATGATATTAGAAGCCATTTCCCTTATGTCTTTGTTTGGGCTGATGAAAGCTGCAATAGTGATGATACCTGTATCAATGAATAGTTTTCCTATTTCGGAAATACGTCTTATATTTTCCACCCTGTCGGCATCTGTAAAGCCTAGGTTGTTGTTTATTCCGCTTCTTATGTTATCACCGTCTAGTATACGGCATAAGAGTCCTCTTTTCTGTAATTCTCTTTCCAATGATATTGCTATGGTACTTTTTCCTGAACCGCTCAGTCCTGTAAACCATATCATTATGCTGTGTTGTTGCAACAGCTCTTCCTTGTCTGCTCTTGTTAGCATCCTGTCAAATATTGGATAGATATTATTGTTGTTTTTTCCCATTATATATTTATCTGTTTAGAATTTCATTTTAGAATGGCCATATCTCTGGTATCAGTAATATTGAAATTATAAATGTTATTATATTCAGCGGTAGACCTATTCTGATAAAATCGGTGAATTTATAATTGCCTATACCTTGCACAATTAAGTTGGTCTGATATCCTATTGGTGTTGAAAAACTGGCAGAAGCAGCTACACATATTGTAACAAAAAACGGCATAGGACTGATACCCATCTGATTTGAAATGGACAAAGCTATCGGGAAAGTCAGTGCTGCTGCAGCATTATTTGTGATGATTTCTGTAAACATGTTTGTTATGATAAACATCACAGCCAGCATCACGTACGGTCCGTAGCTATAGCTCATGTTTATTATTCTGTCGGCTATGAAATCGGATACGCCTGAATTCATCATTGCCTTGCTGATACCGAATGCACATGCTATGGTTATCAGTATGTCCCACGATATGTATTTTGTATATTTCATGGGAGGAAATATTTTAGCCCAAGCCATTATGACTGTTGTTATTGAAACGAAAAAGAACATGTCCAGCTTGATATTGTCGGGCAATATCTCTTGTGTAAATGGCAGTTCGCCTATTGTAGCTCCTATAATCATGATGGCAAGAAGTATAATGGCCAGCCATTTTCTTTTCTTGCCAATAGGCTCCTGGTCTTTGCCGTTGGCCAGCATTATGAAGACCGAAGATTCGCCCCATGTCTTGATGAAACTGTCGTCTGCTATGATTACAAGAGTATCGTTTTCGCGGAACTTCAGTTTTGAGAGGTTGGTATATGTACTTCCGGCACGTCTTAATTCTTTTATTTCAGCTCCATAATGACGCTTGAAATCAAAGTCGGAAATTCGTTTGTTAATACCAGGAAATCTTGCTCCAATCACGGCTTCAATGGGGTGGAGAAGCGAACTCTCTTCATCTTCCGATATGGTAAGTTCCGGTCTTTGTGCAGGTAATAGCCTTTGAGAGAAAATAAAAAGATATAAAATACCTGCTATAGCTACGAATATTCCTATTTTTCCAAGTTCGAACATCGAAAAACCTTTCAGTCCTACATCTTGCATCATACTATGTACTATCAGATTAGTTGATGTGCCTATCAGTGTACACATTCCGCCTAGAATTGTGACATACGAAAGCGGTATGAGAAAATATGTGGCAGGTAATTTCATGTAGTTTGCCCATCTTTTTATAATAGGTGCAAATATTACAACTACAGGGGTATTGTTTAGGAATGCTGATATGAAAGCAATGCTTGGAAGCATTCTCAGCTGTGTCTTTACGGTTGTAGTCTCCTTCACAGGCAACAGTTGTTTTATCAGCTTTGTCAATGCTCCGCTTTGTCTGATGCCTTCACTTATAAGAAATAACATTGCAATCGTTATCATACCTTTATTGCTGAATCCTTCAAGCATCTCTTTTGGAGTGATTATACCGGTACATAGAAATACAACAAGAACCGAGAATAAAATCATTCCCGGTCTCATTTTGTCGGTAACCAATGCTATCAGCATGGCACCCAATGCTATGAATACTATTATTATTTCGTGTGACATTAAGTGTTTTTTGTCTTACTTTGCAATAAACCAAGGGTTTAGCAAATCTTCTTTATTGTAGGTTAGAGGTGTTTCACCGTCTGTATGATATACTTCTTTTCCTGCTGCACGTATTATCGCATGTCCTGCTGCCGTGTCCCATTCCATTGTAGGAGCAAAACGTGGATATACATCGGCTTTTCCTTCTGCTATAAGACATAGCTTTAGAGAACTTCCCTTTGAAACAGTATTGACAGAAGAATGTTCTGATTTCATTTTCTCGATGAATACTTCTGTCTCTTGTGAAAGATGTGAACGTGAAGCTACAATCACAAACTCCTTTCTTTCTTCTTTTACGGGAAGTTTTACGGCTTTGTTTATAAGTGAATCAATGTTCTCATTCTCACACAATGATTCTATTCCAGATACTTTGTAGGCGCCATATTCACAGTCTCCTATGTACAACTCTTTTTTTACAGGTATATATATAACTCCTGCTTGAGGTTTGCAGTTTGCTATATAAGCAATGTTTACAGTAAATTCACCGTTCTTCTTTATAAATTCTTTTGTACCATCCAATGGATCAACTATCCATAGTTCTGTCCAGCTCTTTCTTGTTTCATAAGGGAGCTTTTTTCCCTCTTCGCTTAGTACGGGAATATTGGTGTCTGCAAGTATTCCTGATATAACTTCATGAGCTTTTCTGTCAGCTATGGTGAGAGGAGAATTGTCGGCTTTCTTTTCTATCTCAAAGTCGGCTTCGGGGTCTGTATAGACACTCATTATTTTTGCTCCAGCTTCTAGGGCTGCACGTATTGCATATATAAGTATATTTTTGTCCATAATTTATGAATGCTTGTTAAATAGCTGTTTTTATTCCAATTGAAAAAGCTTGTTTTGTTTATACTTGAGTTTTATTTGTAATTAACTTTAAGGATGTTCGTTACTCAATGGTCTTGAATGTTTCCACATTCTGTACATGTAGAAAGCACAGTGAGTAAGTGCGAATACGAATGAAATTATCAACAGTGTTTTGTCTTCATTCCATCCCACTGTCTGCTGATGCCACAATCCAGTGATTACACTTAATACTGATAATATGATTCCAAGCATATTGAGAGACATGTTACCTTTTCTTATTTTTACATTGTGTTCCAATTTGCTATGTTTTATACCATAGTAGGAGTATACATCAAGACCTATCAGCATCCATAAAATAAGTCTTATCCATGTATCTGCAGGTAGGAAACACATCATGCATAAGCATGTAAGGATACCAAGTATTGGAACTACCGGAACAAATGGAGTCTTGAAAGACCTTGGAGCATCAGGCATTGTTTTTCTTACTACCAATATTCCTGCACATACCAGTGTAAATGCAAGAAGAGTGCCTATACTGGTCATTTCTCCTGCTACCTGGGCAGGAATGAATCCTGACATCAGACTTACTAGTATCATGAAAAGGAAATTGCTGTAAATAGGAGTTCTGGTCTTTTCGTTTATTTTAGAGAAGAACTTAGGCAAAAGTCCATCGTGACTCATACTAAGGAATACTCTGCTTTGTCCCATAAGTGTGACCATTATAACAGAGCAATATCCGAAAAGAATAGCCAATATGATGGCTTTGTTCATCCACGGATAAGATGGTACAATAACTCCAGACTCGTTTATATGTCCCATATGTTCTATGGCAACAGCTACTGGTGCTATACCAACCTGACCTGCAAATTTGGTGTAATTAGTTACACCTGTCATTACATGTGCAAAAAGTGTGTACAATATAGTACATACAAGCAGTGAGACCAAAATACCTATAGGCATGTCTTTTTTAGGGTTCTTGGTTTCCTGAGCAGCAGTACTTACTGCATCAAATCCTAGAAATGCAAAAAACACAATGGCTGCACCTCTGAATATACCCGAAACTCCGAATTCTCCTAACTTACCTGTATTTTCAGGTATATAGGGGATATAGTTTTCGGTCTGTATAAATTTCCATCCTAATATTACAAATATAAGTATTACAGCTATCTTCAGAAAAACGATAAGTCCATTTATAAAAGAACTGCTTGCCGTACCTTTCATGAGTATGAGGCTCATGATGATTACTATAATCATTGCTGGTATGTTGATGATTCCTCCATCCCATGGACATGCTGTGAGAGCGTGAGGTAAGTCAATTCCGATACCTTGTAGGAAAACAACCATATACCGGCTCCAACTGATACTGACAGTCGTAGCAGCAACGGTATATTCTAAGACAAGGTCCCATCCTATAATCCATGCAATTAATTCTCCCATTGTGGCATACGAATATGTATATGCACTTCCTGAAACTGGTATCATTGATGCAAATTCGGCATAACACAATCCGGCAAAACAGCATCCTATGGCTGCTATAATGAAAGATAGTGTTATAGAAGGACCTGTATATTCGGCTGCTACAGTTCCGGTGATAGAGAATAATCCGGCACCTATTATGGCACCTACACCTAGAGCTACCAAGCTTATTGGTCCTAAAACTCTTTTTAATGATTTTTCTCCCGACTCATAAGCTTCGGCTTGTAGTAATTTAATACTTTTTCTTATAAATAGACTCATCGTTTAGTTGTAAACCTTTGTGCTTTTTAGAATTTTTCGTTTGCCATTTTCCACATTCCCAAGAATGATGCTTTAGTAATATCGACTAGCTTTTCCCAATTTATTTTGTCGCTTTCATCGCTTGGCATATGATAATCAGGGTGTCCGTTAGTGTGATACCACATGATAGGAATATTTTTTAGGGCAAATGTTGAATTATCACTTCCACCTACAGGTCTGTCCCACGGACGGTAATCTGGTTCTAATTGCAGATTGTATTTCTCAATATCTTTTTTCAGCCACTTTCCAAAAGCAGGTGCACTTTCAGTATAGAAGAATACTACTCCTTTAGGTTTGTTCTCGTCGTTGTTTCTTCCTATCATGTCGAAATTAAGATATCCCTTTACCTTATCCAAGTCAGGATATGTAAGTGCGAATGATTTAGAACCCAAGAGCCCTTTTTCTTCTCCATCCCATAATGCAAATATTACAGTACGTTCAGGTTGTTCTCCTGTGGCAATAAAAGCTTTGGCTATTTGGAGAACGGCAGAAACTCCTGAAGCATTGTCATCGGCACCATTGTAAATCTTGTCGCCTTCAAGAGTCGGATCGAATCCTATATGGTCATAATGCGCTCCTACAATTACTATTTCGTCTTTGCTTTTGCCTTCTATTTTTGCAAGTACATTTCTCATGCAGTATTTCTGATGTACTCCTTTCTTTATTATAGCAATGGAGTCAGGATGTACCTGAAGCCTCCCTTTTTTTTGCCTTTCTACTCTGTAAGCTTCAAATGGTTGATAAAAGTCTTCATATAGAGGCTTTAATCCAATTTGTTTCAGAATAGAAACAATATAATTTCCAGCGGTCTTTCCACCACGAACTCCAGCTTCTCTTCCTTCAAGTTCGTCACAAGCCAAAAAATCTACATGAGCTTCAGAAGTAGCTCTGTTTATAACAGCAACTCCTTTTTCTTCAGCTGTGAGTTTCTTGTCGTTTCTTGCTATGGCATTATTCAATGACAGGCAGATTGCTATTGCAGAGGTCATGAAATATAAATATGAATTCTTCATTTTTTGGTATGATTTAAAAAGTTAATAATTAAAATGCAGAGCGGTATTTCCTCTCTTCTTTGTCTTCTAGTATATTTAAATATGAAGAGTATCTCGATTCGCTTATATAATGATTTTCTACAGCCTCTCTTACTGCACATCCAGGCTCGTGCCGGTGCGTACAATTGTTGTATTTACAGTTTGCAGAAAATTCAAATATTTCTTTAAAATAATGTCCAACTTCTTCTTCTTTCATGTCAAGTGTACCGAATCCTTTTATCCCTGGAGTATCTATGATATAGCCTTCCCCGTCTACTGGAAACATTTCAGAAAAAGTTGTTGTATGCATCCCTTTGTTGTGGGCTGCAGATATTTCTCCTGTCTTTAGCTTTTGTTCAGGAAGAATAGCGTTTATAAGAGTTGATTTTCCTACTCCTGAATGTCCTGAAAAAAGTGTAATCTTTCCTTCCAATGCCTTTTTTATTTCGTCTACACCATGATTGTTGAGTGCAGATATTTTAAAACATTTATAACCTATATGGGTGTATAAATTAATAAAACCTTCCAGATATTTGTTTTCGTCTTCAGAATATAAGTCTGTTTTGTTGAAAACTATACATACTGGAACTCGATATGCTTCAGCAGAAGCCAAAAATCTGTCTATGAATATAGTTGATGTTTCTGGATAATTGATAGTAACAACAAGCATACATTGGTCCAGATTTGATGCAATGATATGCGATTGTTTGGATAAGTTGGAGGATCTGCGTATTATATAGTTCTTTCTGTCTTCTATTTCTGTAATAAAAGCACTTCCTTCATAGTTCTTTTTTATCTGTACTCTGTCTCCTACGGCTACAGGGTTTGTACTCTTGATGCCTTTCAGACGGAAATTCCCTTTTATTTTGCATTCAGTCAGCATTCCGTCTTCTGTTTTTACAAGATACCAGCTGCCTGTGTTTTTTATAACTAAACCTTTATCCAATTTTTTTGTCTTTTTTAATGTTGGTAAGAAAACCAGTTAACGAGTCTACAGGAGAATTTTAATTTTATCCACCTCGCAGACTCGTTAGCTTATCAGCTTTTGGCTAATTATACGGTCATTATTTCTTTTTCTTTTGCAGCAAACATATCATCTATCTGTTTGATATATTTGTCATGGATTTTCTGAAGCTTTGCTTCTCCGTTTTTCTGCTCATCTTCAGGCATGCCGTCTTTTACGGATTTTTTAAGAGAATCTATACCGTCGCGACGGGCATTACGTACACTTACCTTAGCAGTTTCTGCTTCTGCCTTACACTGCTTTGATAGTTGTTTACGTCTTTCTTCTGTCAATGGAGGAATACCAATACGGATTATTTCACCATTATTTTCAGGCATAATACCAAGTTCGGAGTCAATGATAGCTTTTTCTATTACACGGAACATGCTCTTGTCCCAAGGCTTGATAGCAATGCTTCTTGCATCAGGGGTTGTTACGGCTGCAACATTGTTGATAGGAACCATGCTTCCATAAGAATCAACACGAATTCCGTCTAATAGACGAACGTCTGCTTTTCCTGCACGGATGTGAGCCAGTGACTCGTCAAGGTACATGATAGCCATGTCCATTTTTTCTTCAGCTTCGCTGAGTATGCTTTTTGAATCTGCCATATTTTTGAATTTTAAGTTTTCTTGTTTGTTAGTGTTTGTAATTGACGTCTTTAAAAATGTCTGCATTATGATTTTGTAACTACATAATGCCTGTATAACCGTCTTTAAAATAAACTTGGTTGCAAAAATATAAGAATTTTTACTTTCGTGCAATAGTCAGACTATCTATTAGTTGTGAACTAAAGTTCCGATGTTTTCTCCTGACATTACTTTTTTCAGGTTACCCACTGTATCCATATCAAAAACAATGATAGGAAGGTTGTTTTCCTTGCACATACATGTAGCTGTAAGATCCATTACCTTCAATCCTCTAGCAAGTACTTCGTCATAGGTTATTTCATCGAATTTTGTAGCAGTAGGATCTTTTTCAGGGTCAGCTGTATAAATACCGTCAACTCTAGTTCCTTTTAGCATTACATCTGCTTCTATTTCAATTCCTCTTAGTGAAGAGCCTGTATCGGTTGTGAAGAAAGGGTTTCCAGTACCAGCCGACATGATTACTACTTCTCTGTTTTCCATAGCTTCTATTGCTTTCCATTTTGTATAGAATTCTCCTATAGGTTCCATGCGTATTGCTGTAAGAACTCTGGCTTTTACTCCCGATGCCACTAGTGCAGAGCTAAGACCGAGACTGTTTATTACGGTAGCAAGCATACCCATTTGATCGCCTTTCACTCTGTCGAACCCTTTTCCTGCGCCGCTAAGTCCGCGGAAGATATTTCCTCCTCCAATCACGATACCTATCTGTATTCCCATATCGTGAATTTCCTTAATTTGTTGGGCATATTCGCCAAGACGTTTTTCGTCTATTCCGTATTTCTTTTCTCCCATAAGGCTTTCACCGCTCAGTTTAAGGAGAATTCTTTTAAATTTAGCCATAATATTAATGTATTGAATGTTTCTAATGTTTACAAAAATATACAATAGATTATTATTCTACAAATGTTTTCATTTAGTTTAGAAAAAATACTATAAATACCATACAAAAAAGCCCTGTAACTCATCATATTTTAGTAATTAGTAATATGGAGTGACAGGGACAATTTTGTCAAGTTTTGTTTAGTTGTATTATCGAAGTCTTTTTATTGTCAAAGTATTTGAACGATGAATTTTGTAAGATAACATCCTCTGGCAAGCAGCCATATGTACAGTAATCCTGCCAAAACAAATGGTTTTGCACCAGCCTGCTTGAACTTGTCTATACTGGTATCTGTACCAAGTGCAGTCATAGCCATTGTAAGCATGAAAGTGTCTATATATTCAATTGTTCCGTTTAGGGGTATGTCTTTCACTGTTTCAGCTCCTGTCAATGATTGTAACAGAGAGTTCAGAAATATTTGGGGATTTGCATCCTCAGCTAATATTCATTTATAACACGAGAGTCGAGATAATTAGTGGAAATTGGGTTTTATAAATGAGTTCCCTTTAAAAAGTACATTTTCCAATTTCATCCCCTCTCAGAAGTATCTGTAGGGCGTTGATTTCTGTTAAAAACACTCTTTGTAGTGGACTTATAAATTGATAGTCTGTACAAAGACTTCACCAAAACGGTTTGTCAATTCCACTCTGATATGTTTGGCGTCATCAGCAGGCATGGCTCGGAACAAATGTGCCGTCTTTACAGCTTTTGTATAATCTTTCAATTGTGAAGCGCGTTCTTCATCTGCATCCGTAAACTGTTCCATATCGCCCATAGGCATTCCGTCCTGATACCACACTACCTGGCATGCACTGTCCCAATCCCATACATTGGCTACCACAAAACTGCTCTGGCTTTTAAACTTGCCCTTTCCATAAAGACGGAACTGATAAGAAAAGTCACGGCGTATGCCTTTATAATGCCACTTCAACGAATCTCCGTCTACATCGACTACCATATAGCCGTTGGGAGCCCCGCACTGATTTACCCAACCGGACCACCAAGCACCACAGGCAGCACCGATATTGTGCTCATATAAAGTGGGAGTAACTTCGTTGTTCTGACAGAAGTGAGTATGTCCGCAGAATACATGTACATTATAATCTTTCAACACCTCTTTCAGTTCAGCCGCATTACGGATGTTACTTTCTCCTTCTACACGGTTCCATGCAGAAGCGTGCATGTTCAGGATAACCAGACTTCCATGAGGTACATAACTTAGTTCTTTCTTCAACCATGCTATCTGCTGACCAGTGAGGCATTCAATGTATTGCTTATCACCCACATAGTTCAGGTTTTTTAGGGTAATGATGTGTGCTTTACCAATGTTGTACGAATAATCTGTCGGTCCAAAAAAACTGTTATATACCATTTCGCCATATGTTGGAGTTCCAGCAGCCATATTATGCAGATCCTGATAACGCATGTCCATATCGTGGTTGCCAATACACTGAAAAAAGGTAGCTCCGGTATTCTTTACAGACTGCTTATATTCACTCCACAAGGTCATATTATCAAAGACCAGGTCGCCCAATGTTGTAGCTACAACTTCGCGCGACTGCTTCAGCGAATCGATGGTTTCTTTCAAATCAGGCACGGCTTCCTGACACCAGCGCTTCATCTCGCGTGCATTGCGTACCTGAGGATCGGATACAGCTATGAAATAGAATTTGTCATTACGTCTCGTATGTTTTTCCAGTACAAAATTATGCTTGCAATCAGATTTTACCAAGACCTTTACTGGAACATAAAAACCTTCGGCCACACCTTCCTGCTGAGGAAGGACATGGGATGCAGGAGTAGAAATGCTTACGAACTTACTCATTGTAGTGTCCGAAACCAGATTCCATGCACCTTGCCTGTCGGTTTTCGTGAAATGGATGCCGTCGTTTACTACGACATCTGCTATTCCATTACCCGACTTGTCGATTACCTTACCGGAAAAATTGAATTGTGTATTCTGAGCAGTTACTCCTATACCAATACAGCATAGCATCATACTTAAAATCAGTGTGTTTGTTTTCATCTTTTTATCTCGTTTTAAAAAGTTTTGTTCGGGTTCATTTTTCGCCTGCTAAGATACGGCTATGACTTTTCAAAAGAATTACGATATTGTGACGTTTACATATAGAAAAGGTTACTTAAGTGCTACATCTATATCAAACAATACTGCGGTAATTTTTTACCGAAAATTTAAACGTTAAACATAGAGCCAATCAAAGCTGACTCAAAAACATATAATTGATTTTTGAAATATTGTCAGAATCGCACGATTAAGCAGTAATAATTGTAGATAAAAAAGGTAGCTAATCAGCTGAAAAACGAAGCGGAAAAGTATTGCATAATTCGTTAGAATTTAGTAACTTAGTAATATACTAACATTCTTGTTATGACTAAAGAAACACTCCTTATGCAATACCAATCAGAGTGCCGCATGGCTCTCAAATCAGTATCAAATATAAGCAAACCTTTTGAAAAGACCTTCATGGATACCATGAAATTATTTATGGCTATACCAAATCGTATAAATTTCCTTAAATTAGGTAGGTATGGAAGCTTTTCGGAGCAGACATATCGGAATCTTTTTAAACCTTAATTCCGCAATACATTTCAAAAAAATAAATTAAAGTACTGAGTAATAATATATTGCACAGTACTTTGTCATGTCAGAAGAATCACTTAACTTAGTGTTGCAAAAAAAACAAACAAATCTTCATCGGACATGACTAAAGTACAAATAAAATCAGAGAAATTTACCACTTGGGGCGGAATATTTTCAATCATGGAGCAATTTGATGCTCTTTTATCCAATGTGATT
>JAHHQV010000062.1 GCA_020026175.1 Phocaeicola sp.
TCGTCACGCCGATGGTACTGCAAATTGTGGGAGAGTAGGTAGTCGCCGTTTTAAGAACGGAAGCCCCGAGGTAGAAATACTTCGGGGCTTTTTTTGTTATGTATTCTTATGATGAACCCATATCCTTTATTATTAATCTTAAGGTTGGTTCTGATATTAATATCAATTGATTGTTATATTCAATCAATAATATCAAGAGATTGTATATATAAAAAACAGCTCATAAGTACTTCAATAATACTTATGAGCTGTTTTTATGTATGCTTTTTTTGATATATCTATTATCTCAATCTGGTCAATGCTATTTTTATGACTTTTTGTACCTGTGCATCAGGCTCTTCTTGTAATATGGCATTAACAACCTTTTGAGTAGGAGCCTGGGCAAATCCAAGCATAGTAAGTGCTGCTACAGCTTCTTCATATATTTCATTGTTTGCTATAGACAATGTTTTGGCTGACATATTGCCGTTACCGTTGTCTGCACCAATGTTATCTATCTTGTCTTTCAGTTCTACAATAATTCTCTGTGCGGTTTTCAGTCCTATACCTTTCACCATTTTCAGCAGTTTCTCGTTTCCGCTACTTATTACGTTGCATAATTCCGAAGGGCTTAAAGCCGACAGAATCATTCTGGCTGTATTCCCTCCTATACCAGATACAGTTATCAACATCAAGAACAGTTCTCTTTCCTGCTTGGTGGCAAAGCCATAAAGCACGTGTGCATCTTCTCTTATGGCTTCGTATATGAAAAGCTTTATTTCGGTTTTACTTTGTATTGCTGAAAAAGTATTTAATGAAATGTTTATTCCATATCCAATACCGTTACAGTCTATTATTGCCATAGTAGGAGTTACTGCGTCAAGTTTCCCTTTGATAAATTCAATCATGATTTATTTATAAATTATAATTATATTGCAAAAATACATATATATAAATTATAAATTGAAAGTTTGCCGATATTAATTCAAAAAAAAGCAATAAATTTTTCTTTAGAATGATTCTAATTTTGTATTTTTGCATATGTAAAAACAGCGAAATATTACATAAAACAATATACAATTATGAAGAAAATTAGAGCAGCCGTAGTTGGTTACGGAAATATCGGAAAATTTGCTTTGGAAGCATTGGAAGCAGCTTCTGATTTTGAAGTAGCTGGTATCGTCCGTCGTAATGGTGCCGAGAATAATTCTGCAGAACTTGCATCTTATAAAGTAGTTAAAGATATAAAAGAACTGGAAGATGTAGATGTTGCCATTCTTGCTACTCCAACTCGTAGTGTAGAAAAGTTTGCAAAAGAAATATTGTCATTGGGTATAAATACAGTAGACAGCTTTGACATCCATACACAGATAACTTCATTGCGTCGCACATTGGGTGAGACTGCAAAAGTTCACAATGCAGTTTCTATAATAGCTGCAGGATGGGATCCGGGAAGTGACTCTGTAGTACGTTCTCTTCTTGAAGCTATTGCTCCTAAGGGAATAACTTATACAAATTTTGGCCCGGGACGCAGTATGGGACACTCTGTAGCCGTCCGTGCTATTGAAGGAGTGAAGGATGCTTTGTCTATGACTATTCCTGTAGGAACAGGCATTCATCGTCGTATGGTGTATGTAGAACTTGAAGATGGCGCAGATTTCAAGACTGTAGAGTCGGCAGTCAAGTCGGACGCATATTTTGTAAATGATGAGACACATGTTATTCAGGTGTCATGTGTAGATGATTTGAATGATGTTGGTCATGGGGTTAATCTTGTTCGTAAAGGAGTTTCAGGAAAGACACACAATCAGTTGTTTGAATTTGATATGAAGATTAACAATCCTGCACTTACTGCACAGGTCTTGGTTTGTGCCGCTCGTGCCACTATGCGTCAGCAGTCTGGATGTTATACAATGATAGAGGTCCCTGTAATTGATTTATTGGCAGGCGATCGCGAAGAATTGATTGCTCATCTGGTATAAGGCATAAAATTTTACATTTATATTAAATCTCTTTCTTGATTAGTTTCGGGAGAGAGATTTTTTTGTTTCCTTTGTAGATATTGAATTTTTAAAAAGATTGTAGAACATAAAAAATAGTAACAATGAATTTGGCAAGTATAGTTTGGAATGTAGATCCAATATTATTCCGTATTGGTTCTATAGAACTAAGGTGGTATGGTCTTATGTGGGGATTGGGATTTATCCTTGCATACGAGATGGTATCTCGATTGTTTAAGAAAGAAGGTTATCCTGAGGAATGGGCGGACAAACTTTTTGTCTATTGTATAGTAAGTACTGTTCTGGGAGCAAGATTGGGACATTGCCTGTTTTATGAATGGGATTATTATGGTTCAAATCCTATTGAAATATTCAAGATATGGAAAGGAGGTCTGGCAAGTCATGGAGGGGTGTTTGCTATAATACTGTCTTTGGTGTGGTATTCTAAAAAAGTTACACATAAAAATGTATGGTGGCTCTTTGACCGTATGATACCGGCTGTAGCAGTGGTGTGTGCCTGTATACGTTTTGGGAATCTCATGAATTCCGAAATTTTCGGCTTCCCGACAGATATGCCTTGGGGATTTGAATTTGTCCGTTCTCGCGAGTGGCAGGAACTTTATAACCAAAATGGAGTGGCTCAGGCTTGTCATCCAACACAGATATACGAAATGTTGTATTGTGTAGCAGCTTTCTTGTTTTCTTGGATCGCATATCATAAATTCGGACTTCAGAAGCGTATAGGTCTGATAACTGGTTTTTCATTGCTCATATTCTTCGGTTCTCGTCTTGGACTTGAATTTATAAAGAATCCTCAGGTAGCAGAAGAGGTAGGAATGACACTCAATATAGGCCAGTGGCTTAGTATTCCGCTTATACTTCTAGGTTTGTATCTTATAGTGACAAGTGGCAGACGTAAAGAAGAATTCTGATGAGGTGAAAAAATATGGTGTGTAGTGGGCGGATGTCAAGCCTCATGTCATTGACAGTATGATGGAAAACATTTCACGATTAATTTTAAATATAAACTGCCCCAAGAAGTGAATATAAAACTTCTTGGGGCAGTTTTTTATTACAATACAGAGATTTTTATTTTGCAATGAGATTGGTTTAGATGTTATAATCTGATAGCCCAACTATCCTGTGATTTATTTTATTCAGCAAAGCGTTTAGCTTGTTCTGCAATTAATTCGGCATCATCAAAATAGTTTATTTTCATTGCTTTTCTAACTTCGTCAAGAGTGTTTGCTGCTGTTTCTCTGGCGGCATCACATCCTTTTCTAAGCATTTCGTAAACTGCAGGGATATCTTTTTCAAATTCTTTACGACGGTCTCTGATAGGAGACAATTCTTCTTGCATTATTGCAGCCAGGAATTTCTTGACTTTCATATCTCCAAGTCCTCCACGTGTATAATGTCCTTTCAGCTCGTCAAGATTTGGATAATCAGTAAGGTAGCGTTCAAAGTGTTCTGGACGGCAGAAAGCATCAAGATATGTAAATACACAGTTCCCTTCTAATTTACCAGGATCGCTGACCTTTATATGTGTAGGGTCTGTATACATGCTCTTTACTTTCTTTTCAACTTCATCTGCCGAGTCTGAAAGATAAATGCAGTTGCCCAATGATTTGCTCATTTTGGCCTTTCCGTCTGTTCCTGGAAGACGAAGACATGCTGCATTGTCTGGAAGAAGAATTTCCGGTTCAACCAATGTCTCTCCATAAATATGATTGAAGCGACGTACTATTTCACGTGTTTGTTCAATCATAGGTTCTTGGTCTTCACCTACAGGTACTGTAGTGGCCTTGAATGCTGCAATATCTGCTGCCTGGCTAATAGGATATGTGAAGAAACCTACAGGTATGCTTGTTTCAAAATTACGCATTTGGATTTCTGTCTTTACCGTAGGATTACGTTGTAATCGTGATACAGTAACCAGGTCCATGAAATAGAAACTCAATTCGCAAAGTTCAGGGATTTGAGATTGTATGAAGATGGTAGATTTTGTAGGATCCAATCCTACAGCAAGATAGTCTAGTGCTACCTCAATAACGTTCTGACGTACTTTTTCTGGATTGTCGATATTGTCTGTCAGAGCCTGACCATCTGCTTCGAATATAAAGATTTTATCGAACTTGCCAGAATTCTGAAGTTCTACTCGACGGCGAAGAGAGCCTACATAATGTCCTATATGAAGTTTTCCTGTAGGGCGGTCGCCTGTAAGAATTATTTTTTCTTTTGCCATATGTTTGTTATTTCATTGATAATGCTACAAATATACGCAAAAAAAGTAGAGTTGCATCTTATTCCCTTTATAATCTGTTCTATGGTCATGTCTTTATGTTGAATATTGATATGTCATGAATAGAGTTTTTCAATATATGTATATGAAAATGATATTGGTGCAGATTTTGATTTTCTTGTTAATGATACTACTATGTTTTACCATAAAATTGTTAAATACAAATAGTATGGTCCAGATAATAATGTGCCGTAACATTACTATATATAAAAATACTTTGTTTTCTTCAAAATAAATTGTTTCCTTTGCATAATTGAAGTACTTGTACTAAAGATTTAAATCAACTTCAAATAAAAATAACAAATCTTATGAAGCAGAAATTTAAAAAAGTTCTTGTTTTAGGTTCAGGGGCGTTGAAAATCGGTCAGGCTGGTGAGTTTGATTATTCTGGTTCTCAGGCTCTGAAAGCATTGTGTGAAGAAGGTATCAAATCGGTACTTATTAATCCTAACATTGCTACCATCCAAACATCTGAAGGTATTGCGGACAGTGTTTATTTCCTTCCTGTCAATACTTATTTCGTTACAGAAATCATCAAGAAAGAAAGACCGGATGGAATCTTACTTGCATTCGGTGGACAGACTGCACTGAACTGCGGTACTGAACTTTATCAGCAGGGTATACTGAAAGAGTATGGTGTTACAGTTCTTGGTACATCTGTTGATGCTATAATGTATACAGAAGACCGTGATTTATTCGTCAAGAAACTTGATGAGATAGAGATGAAGACTCCAGTGAGCCGTGCTGTAGAAAATATGGAAGATGCTCTGGAAGCTGCACGTACTATCGGATATCCGGTAATGATACGTTCGGCTTATGCACTTGGAGGCCTTGGAAGTGGAATTTGTCCAAACGAAGAAAAATTTGTTGAACTTGCTGAAAGTGCATTTACTTTTTCTCAACAGATTCTTGTAGAAGAGTCTCTAAAGGGATGGAAAGAAATAGAATTTGAAGTTATACGTGATGCTAATGATCATTGTTTCACTGTGGCTAGCATGGAGAACTTCGATCCGCTTGGTATCCATACAGGCGAATCTATTGTTGTTGCTCCTACATGTTCTCTTTCAGAAGAACAGGTTTCTATGCTTCAGGAACTTTCAAGAAAATGTATACGTCACTTGGGTATAGTAGGTGAGTGTAACATTCAGTATGCTTTCAATGCAGAGACAAATGACTATCGTGTTATAGAGGTAAATGCTCGATTGAGCCGTTCTTCTGCACTTGCATCTAAGGCAACTGGTTATCCTCTTGCTTTTGTTGCTGCTAAAATAGGATTGGGATATACTCTTGACGAAATAGGTGAAATGGGTACTCCTAATTCAGCTTACAAAGCTCCGGAACTTGATTATTACATCTGTAAGATACCTCGTTGGGACTTGACTAAATTTGCAGGCGTTTCAAGACGTATAGGTTCTAGCATGAAGTCTGTGGGTGAAATAATGTCTATCGGACGTTCTTTCGAAGAAATAATACAGAAAGGTCTTAGAATGATTGGTCAGGGAATGCATGGTTTCGTAGGTAATGACCATACTAAGTTTGAGAATATTGATGATGAACTTGCTAATCCTACCGACCTTCGTATCTTTGCAATAGCACAGGCGCTTGAAGAAGGCTATTCTATAGATAGAATTTTCGAACTTACAAAGATTGACCCTTGGTTTATAGGAAAACTGAAGAATATTGTTGATTATAAAGAGAAACTTCAGTCGTATAATGCAATAGAAGAAGTTCCTGCAGATGTATTGCGTCAGGCTAAGGTGATGGGATTCTCTGATTTCCAGATAGCTCGTTTCGTTTTGAAACCTCAGAGTGGAAATATGGAAAAGGAAAATCTTGCTGTAAGAGCATATCGTAAGAAATTGGGTATTCTTCCTGCTGTAAAACGTATTAATACTATAGCTTCAGAACATCCTGAACTTACTAATTATCTATACATGACATATGCGGCAGACGGATATGATGTAAACTATTACAAGAATGAAAAATCGGTGATAGTTCTTGGTTCTGGTGCTTATCGTATAGGTTCTTCTGTAGAGTTTGACTGGTGTTCGGTAAATGCAATTCAGACTGCACGTAAACTTGGTTATAAGTCAATAATGATTAACTATAACCCTGAAACAGTTTCTACAGACTATGATATGTGCGACCGTCTGTATTTCGATGAACTTTCTTTCGAACGTGTACTCGATGTGATAGACCTCGAACAGCCTCGTGGTGTGATTGTTTCAGTAGGTGGTCAGATTCCAAATAACCTTGCAATGAAGCTTCACCGGCAGTCAGTGCCTATTCTTGGTACTTCTCCTGTGTCAATAGACCGTGCTGAAAACCGTAATAAGTTCTCGGCTATGCTTGACCAGCTTGGTATCGACCAGCCTGCATGGCAGGAATTGACAAGCCTTGATGATGTAAAGGAATTTGTTCAGAAGGTTGGTTATCCAGTTCTGGTACGTCCTTCTTACGTATTGAGTGGAGCAGCAATGAATGTATGCTATGACGAAGAGGAATTGACAAGATTCTTGCAGATGGCTAGTGAAGTCTCAAAAGAGTATCCTGTTGTGATATCACAGTTTATGCAGGAAACAAAAGAGATAGAATTTGATGCTGTTGCACATAATGGAGAAGTTGTAGAATATGCAATATCAGAACACGTTGAATATGCCGGAGTGCATTCAGGTGATGCAACATTGGTATTCCCTGCTCAGCAGATTTATTTTTCAACAGCACGTCAGATAAAGAAAATCAGCCGTACTATTGCAAAGGAACTTAACATCTCAGGTCCGTTCAATATTCAGTTCTTGGCTCGTAAGAATGAGGTTAAGGTTATAGAATGTAACTTGCGTGCTTCACGAAGCTTCCCATTTGTTTCTAAAGTGTTGAAGAGAAACTTTATAGAGACAGCTACGAAAATAATGCTTGATGCTCCTTATGCTCATCCAGACAAGTCGGCTTTTGATATAGACCGTATTGGAGTTAAGGCTTCGCAGTTCTCATTTGCACGTCTGCAGAATGCCGACCCTGTTCTTGGAGTAGACATGTCGTCTACAGGTGAAGTAGGATGCTTGGGGGATGATTTCAATGAAGCGTTGCTTAATGCTCTTCTTGCTACAGGATACAAGATTCCAAGAAAAGCTGTATTGGTTTCTTCTGGTGCTACTAAGTCTAAGGTAGATCTTCTTGATGCAAGTATGGCTTTGCATAATAAGGGATACGAACTTTATGCAACTTCGGGTACTGCTGCATTCTTGAATTCTCATGGCATAAATACAACTCCAGTATATTGGCCGGACGAACGTCCTGAAGCTGAGAACAATGTGATGAAGATGATAGCGGACCATAAGTTCGATTTGATAGTAAATATTCCAAAGAATCATACTAAACGTGAACTGACAAATGGTTATCGCATACGTAGAGGAGCTATTGACCATAATATTCCACTTATGACAAATGCTCGTCTTGCAAAAGCGTTTATTGAAGCGTTCTGCTCTATGGATGAAAAAGACATCCAGATAAAGAGTTGGCAAGAATACGTATAATACATTTATGATGCATTCATTATGACCGCGTCAAGGTTGTATGGTTAGAATAAAAATGGCAGCCCTGTAAGATTTGTCTTGCAGGGCTGCTTTGCTTTGTATGTGACACTAATGTATACAGATATATTGTGTGTGTCTTATGTCATTTTACTGTCAATAACACGAATAAGGTATGTATTCTATTTCTACAACGCTGTCGTGGATTCTAGTTTTGTTTACAGGTAATTTGTCTTCTACAGGTGATTTGACGAATATTATAGCTTCCGAATTTGAAACATTATCTCTAAATGTCTGTATTGCTTCTTCTTAAAAGTCAATAAGTTCTACTACAATCCTATTTTTTCTCATTTATATAGGATACCATAAAGTTACTATATATTTCTCTATTGTCAGAAGGCTTGTATCCTGAAATTGTATCCATAACATCAAGTAATTCATTATAAGGATATTTACAAGTCTTTATTACAGCATTCTTTGGTACAAAGTCCAGATTATCTGTGTCATATCCTTTTACGATTAAGACAACAAAGTCTCCATTTGTGTCAAGAAAACTTCCGCCATAGCTGCTTGGATACAATAATTTTGATTTTTTTGTTTGATTAAGTGAAGATTGTAACTCTTTATAAAGTTCATAACCTTCTTCATTTATAGCTACATTTTCTGTAAGCATAACATTGTCAGTTTCTGTATCAGTACGAACTTGCTTTTCTTTAAGTGAGCAAGAAAATAAAAGACTTCCATATAAAGATATTAAAAAGAGTTTTCTCATAATACTTTTATTAATGATTAAACATCTGCATTGTAGTGCAAAAGTTTTTTTTATGGATATTCTATATAAAGGTAATTTATGATGAAATTTCAGATTGACTTGTTGGTTGATAAAATAAAAGCGGCTTGTTTTAGTATATAAAAAAATAAGATTATTATATTCGGTAGTTTAGTAAAAGTACCATTCGTATAATAATCTGATTTTTAATCTTTTGATAGTGGAGCTGGAGGGAGTCGAACCCTCGTCCAAACAAGGAAGCCATATGCTTTCTACATGCTTATCTCTGCCTTCGGTTTTCGTGCATAAGCAAGACCAGAGCCACCCACTTATACCTTAGCTTCTAAAGATTCATTTCCACCCAGAAGCTTGGTGGAAACTATTCCCGATTTTACTGCACTGTCGTATCAAACGCTTCGGAACAAGAGCTTTTGGACAATGTCTCGTTTCCATCACTGTGACGGAAATAAAGCTAATCTACTATACTTCGATTAAGCAGCGAGAGCATAATTTTCGTTGCCAGATAAAAGTTCAGTAACTGAGATTATAGTGCAAATCACTGACGCACTGCATGCTTACATACCACATCTCTTGCTGTCAAAACCAAACAACCCCAGATGTTTATGTCTATAATTCTACGCAAAGGTATAAAAAAACTCATTAATGTCCAAATCCTTTGTGAAAAAGATGTATTTTTGGATTCTTAAATAAAGGAATTTATATATTATTTGTAAAACACAATGAACAAGTCTTTTTTAAATTTATTTTTATCGGCTTTGGTTATGAGCAGTTGTTCTTTTAGCGGAGGAAACGGTAAAGGCGTTTCGTGCATTGACAAATCAGATTCTATTACAATGATTTTGGGTAGCTATTGTAACAGTGATGCTGAAGGTTTGAAAGTGTATACATTCAATCAGACAGATGGTGGGTTTTCCTATAAATCGGGTATTAGAGGTATTTCAAATCCATCTTTCATTTCGGATTTAATGGACGGTGATATATTGTTTTCCGTAGAAGAAGATGAAGGGGAAACGGCATCGGCATGTGCCATTAAGTATGATGATGTTACAAAAGCGCTATCGTTGTTGGACGCCAAGCCTACACAAGGCGGTGCTCCATGCAATATAGCAGTAAGTCCATTGGGGAATAAGGTCTTTACAGCCAACTATATGGGAGGAAATCTTTCAGCTTTTGACATAAAAGATTCGGGCAGGCTGGAGTTGGATAAAGTGTTCCAGTTTGAAGGCAACGGTCCTGACAAGTCCAGGCAAGAACATCCTCATATACATTCAGTAAACTTTACTCCCGATGGTACTCGATTGTGGGCCAATGATTTGGGTTCGGACAAGATACGAGTGATAGACTTGGCTACGTTTACTTACGATGAAACTCACGACATCAACCTGCCTTCAGGCAGCGGTCCTCGCCACACATGCTTTCATAATAACGGAAGATATGCATATGTCATAACCGAACTGAGTGGCGATGTGCTTGTACTTAAGCTTAAAGACGATAATAGTGCAGATTTGATTCAATCTGTAAAGGCCGATACTTTAGGAGCGGGCGGAAGTGCAGATATCCACATGTCTCCAGACGGTAAATATCTTTATGCTTCATGCCGATTGAAGTCGGATGGTATAGCAGTGTTCAGTGTAGATTCAGTTTCGGGCATGTTGAAGAAAGCGGGATATTGTCTCACAGGAAAACATCCTAGGAATTTTGCCATAACTCCCAACGGGAAATATATGCTGGTGGCTTGCAGAGATGAAAATGCAGTAGAAATTTATCGCAGAGACGCTGATACGGGATTGCTTGAAGACACGGGCAAGCGTATTGAAATGAGCAAGCCTGTATGTATCAGATGGGTAAGATGATAGGCAGGTATTCTTATGAAAAGAAACAGTGCCGACAAGTTTGGTTATCCATCACTTGCCGGCACTGCCTTATTTATATCCTTTTGACAGGTCTATATCATTAGGAATATTATACGTAAGTTTCAAGGAATTTCACTTCTCCTTCTGGTACAACTTCAAGGCTGCTTGTAGTAGCAGGGAAAAGTACAGTCTCTCCGGCTTTCATTTCTATTTCGTTGCCTTCATTGTCTTTTACCTTGCAAGCACCCTCAGTACAGATATAGATAACGAACGAATCAAGTTCAGAATAATCCATTGTCATCTGTTCTGTAAGATTATAGATAGAAGTTGTGAAGTACGGACACGAAACCAAGTCAACAGGCTTGTTGAGGCATGGAGTATAGTCTGTACGGTAGTCTTTTTCTACGCTATAGTCTATGGCATCCTTCGACAATTCTGTGTGCAGTTCGCGTGTATTGCCGTCCTTGTCCTTTCTGTTGAAGTCGTAAATGCGATAAGTGATGTTTGATGTCTGCTGTATTTCAGCTATGAAACATCCTGCACCAATGCTGTGTATACGTCCTGCAGGCAAGAAGAACACATCTCCCGGATTGACAGCATAATCTGCCAGAGCATCGCATATTGTATTGTCGGCAATCATCTGTTCGTATTGCTGAGGAGTGATTTCCTTGCTTAGTCCTGAGCGAAGGTGTGCTTTTCCTTCAGCGTTGTCGATGACATACCACATTTCTGTCTTACCCATAGAATTATGGCGTTTCATGGCAAGTTCGTCATCAGGATGAACCTGTATAGACAAGTCGTCGCGTGCATCTATGAATTTTATAAGTAGAGGGAATTTACCTCCGAATCGGGTATAGTTTGATTCACCTACAAGAGCACCTTTATATTCTTGCACCATCTGTGTAAGATTCTTGCCGGCATCTACTCCATTGGCTACTACTGATTCATCTCCCGGTACGTCAGAAATTTCCCAGCTTTCACCTACCAGTTCTTGTTTACAGTCTAATTGTTTGAATGGAATGATTTTTTCTCCACCCCAAATAGTTGATTTTAGAATAGGTTTGAACTTTAATGGATACATAATAATTGTAGTTTTATGATTGTAAATATTTATGATGCAAACATACGTATTTTTTGCTTATTATGAAAATTCTCAGTAAGTGAACTGAAATATTTTTATATTCACCGCAAAATCACTATATTACGCCATTATTAATGAGATTGGATACAAAAAATGCATATTATATGATGAATAACAGAGTAACTGAAGTTTTCGGAATAGAATATCCTGTAATATCAGGAGGAATGGTATGGTGTAGCGGATGGCAGCTTGCATCCGCAGTCAGTAATGCCGGAGGATTAGGTCTGATAGGTGCAGGCTCGATGTATCCAGATGTATTGAGAGAGCATATCTGTAAATGCAAGTCATCTACAGATAAGCCTTTTGGTGTAAATGTGCCGCTCATCTCAAAATATTCGGATGAACTGATGAAAGTGATAATAGAAGAAAAAGTACCGGTAGTGTTTACTTCGGCAGGAAATCCGAAGACATGGACGTCACGCCTTCATGACGAGGGAATAAAGGTGGCACATGTAGTGGCCAGTACTAAGTTTGCCTTGAAATGTCAGGAAGCAGGAGTGGATGCTATAGTGGCAGAAGGCTTTGAGGCAGGAGGTCATAACGGCAGAGAGGAGACCACGACGATGGTGCTTGTGCCACAGGTGAGAAAGCATATCGACATTCCGCTCATTGCAGCGGGAGGCATTGCTACAGGCAGGGCCATGCTTGCAGCTTTTGCATTAGGTGCCGAGGGTGTACAGGTAGGTACACGTTTTGCCCTTACAACAGAAAGTTCTGCCAGTGACGGTTTCAAGCAGATGTGTATAGGGCTAGGAGAAGGCGATACAATGCTTGCATTGAAAAAGCTTGTTCCTACCCGTCTGATAAAGAATGATTTCTACCGTGAAGTGGAGGAAGCGGAAAACAGAGGTGCTTCTGTAGAAGAAATAGTGGATATATTGGGTTCGGGCAGAGCCAAAAGAGGTATTTTCGAAGGTGACCTTTCTGCCGGAGAACTGGAGATTGGTCAGGTGGCTTGTTTGATAGACGATATTCCTACGGCAAAAGAGGTTGTAGATGATATTATAAGAGAATACAATGAAGGAATACACCTCCTATGCAATAGCGGTTTGTCAAAATGATATTGTTTTGCCGTAAAAAGTGAGAAAGTGTAGTCGTATTATTCATTTGATGTGACGGTCCATTATACGGATTTTGTTGAAATAGAATGAATTGTTAATGACGTGTCTTCCTATAGGCGATAATACGGTGTTTATAATTGGTGAAAATGTGAAAATGCCTTCGTGGATTAACATTTGTAGGACCTTAAACGCCCCGTTGTTTTGTCCAAAATTTGCCGTTGTTATGGTGAAAACGCCCCGACATTTTATATAAAGAGCCGCCATGTTTAGGAAAGAGATTGTCATTTCGTCCCAAAAAATCTTGATTTTACTTGGAATACTATTTTATGACAAGGTCTTGTATGTGTGAAAAAATATTTATCTTCTATCGGAAAGCAGATAAAAGATACATATAACATGTTTCTTCTTTCTATAAGGACGGATTGCCGATTCTTTCCTTTCCTTTCTTTTTGATTTGATTATATTAGGCGTAAACTGAAAATTATTGTTCACTTGTATTTCACTTCACTATTTCTTTAAAAACAGAACGATATGATTGTCATTTTGACAAAATGTAATAATCCGTTATTTTAAGAGGAGTTCTATAAATTAAAATATTGTAGTACAGTTGTTTATATGGTTCCAAAATCTTAAATTTGCAGAAAATAATAATTTTACAATGAACAAGTTGTCCCGATATCGTAAGCGTCGTTATAATCAACTATTTGAGTCAGAGAATCGTGAATTGCGTTTGAATGAAATGGGTAATCCCCTTTAAGTGTTGTCTCAGTACGTTGATTTTGAGATCTTTCGTCCTACTCTTGAATCAGCCCTTTTTACCGTAGAGCGCAAAAGTAATGCCGGTCGTCCGCCTATAGACTGTGTGCTGATGTTCAAGGTCTTGTTTCTTCAGCGTTATTATGGTTTGAGTGACCATCAGATAGAGTATCAGATAGTTGACCGTACGAGTTTCCGCATTAAAGAGTTCTGCTGTCTGATACAAGAGGATAAATTGAATTGATAGAACTCACCTTAAATTGTTAATCCAATGAGCAATATCTTTCATCACTTCAGGTGATATGGTTTCCTCAATCTGTGCATATTCGCTAACATCGCCGGAAGTACAATGCTGAAATAGATGATTCAGTCCTGTATAGGTTTTTAAGAGATGGTTCTTATTTTGTGGAAGTGTTTTTTCTAATGCTGCTATATTGATAGCCGCATTTACTTGCTTGTCTTTGTCTCCATTAATGGCCATCACAGGGCATGTTACTTTTTTGATAGCCGCAGTAGGGTCGTAACTAAGAAAATAATTTAGCCATGGATTAGAAGAAGTAAGTACGGTTTGAAGATTTTGCAATGCCGGTGCAGGTAATTTGGCGTTGACTTCTGCTGCATACTTGTCTACAATAACCTTAGCGTTTTCAATTGACTTTTTATCAATCAGATGTTGGAATACTTTTCGTAATACATTGCAGTAGTCGGTTGTATATAAAGCCGTAGAAGGATTGGCAGACAATAGAATCTCATTTTGTTTAAGCAGTATTTCATCTCCTCTCACTGTTGTACCTGCTAAACTGACAATGTAGTCAATGTCTTGTGGCTTTTCACTTGCTGCCATGAGAGCAATCAATCCTCCTTCACTATGGCCTATAATCCCTATTTTACTAAACTTGTTTGTCGATTTCAAATACTCAATACCAGCCATGGCGTCGGTCATAAACGTATGTGATGTGGCATAAGTTAAATTGCCCGTAGACTTGCCAAATCCCCTGTCGTCATATCTCAACGAAGCGATTCCCATTTTTGCCAGATAATCTGCCAACACTGCGAAAGGTTTGTGTCCCATCAGTTCTTCATCGCGATTTTGTTGGCCACTGCCGGAAACAAATAATACAACGGGTACTTCTTTCTTCTGTATCATATAGGTTATAGGATAAGAGATTGTACCAGAAAGCACTGCATGGTCTTTGGTGTTTTCAAAAGTCACTTCTTCTGTAGGATAAGGAAGAGGCATGCTCGGTGTTTGTTTACGTTTACGTACAAAATCTCCTGGTTTGAGATTTAAAACGAATTTCATGCCTGATTGAGAAAATGTTCCTTTTATTAGTCCATCTCTCATTTTGCCATTGTATGAAGCTCCGATAGCAGGCACCCGAAGAGCTATGGAATCGTTGCTTAAATAGTCTAATGCCGTTTGTATACCTTTAGCTCCTTGGTCAGGGCTGTCCAACAAACATTTGTTTTCTCCTTTTACATTTGATAAGTGGAAAACTAAGGGCAATGACTTTGGTCCTATGTTGATAGAGCCATTCCAACTTCCGGTTAAAGATTGTGCAAATAAAAAAGAAGATGGAAGTAATACCAATATACTTGAAATAATTGTTTTCATTTTGATTGAAGTTTACATACAAATATATGCTTTTTCTGTACATCAGAAGCTATAAAATTGATAAAACAGAGATTTTTTGAAAAAAAACAGGCTAAAGTATTGCACGTTCAAAAAAAAGTAGTACCTTTGCAACGCAATTGAGAAATAGACCTCGGGCGTTTAGCTCAGCTGGTTCAGAGCATCTGCCTTACAAGCAGAGGGTCGGCGGTTCGAATCCGTCAACGCCCACTACCAAAAACATATTGATCAAATTTCCCTATCGGGCGTTTAGCTCAGCTGGTTCAGAGCATCTGCCTTACAAGCAGAGGGTCG
>JAHHQV010000063.1 GCA_020026175.1 Phocaeicola sp.
ATTAATCAGGTATTCTTTTGAATGTTTTTAAGAACAATCAACTGAACACCCTACATATTTACCATAATAATCCTGTACCAACTTTAATCCTGTAAAATCTTTTACTGCAACAATTGGCTTAGATGACAAACTATCTGTACCCAAAACATGATACCATCCGTTTTCTCTGAGTGCCATTGGACTGTTTGTCTTTTGGGTTGTATTACAACTTATAAAAGAAACTGATATAATTACCAGTGATAGCATAAATGAATAATAAAAAACAAGTTTTGTCATAATCCTTTAATAATATTTTTTAAGTATTTGCAAATTTGGAAATCAATAAAAGCACTACATATATATAGCACTTTACTATAAACACTTACAAACGACAATCGCTATAACTACCAAAAATAAAATTATAAAATAATTTTGTCTGACAGATGGTTTTTGGAAGTTTTTTGATGTCATGATATGAAAAAAACTTATAACAACTGAAAGCACAAGAAACAATTAGTACTTTTTAGTTTATCACGGTAGTGATAAGCATTTATCACGGTCGTGCGGAACATTTATCACGATAGTGATGAACATTTATCACGTTCGTGCAAATGTAATAAAAACGGCCCAGTCGCCGTTTAAGGTAACTAAGCCGTTTTTATCAATATCAGAATATATATTTATCTGATACTTATTTCTGAGTAACCTTCAGATTGGTTATCTTACTCTTAAATTGACCTGCCTTCTTCAAAGGGAATACCAATGTACTGGTATAGTTCAATTTTGCCTTGCCATCATTGCTGAAGTATCTCTTCTGTACATCCAATGTCTTTACTGTCTTTCCGTTTACCTTCAACACTGTAGACTTGTTGTCACCCTCGATACAGATGTGAGCTTTTTCGCCAGGATAGAGTTTGAAGCCGAATGAATTGCGGTAACCGTCGCGTGCAAAACTCATCATTCCGTCTATAGGGTCGGACAGATACAGAACGGCTGAAGACGATCTGAACAGTTCTGTTCCCATTTCTTCTTCCGAACCTTCAATATCGAACTCTACAGAGTATCCATATCCTACTTCTTCATGAGGCAACACCATTCCCGGCTTAATTTCATCCGCCTGGAATACTACACCTTTAGTCTCCTTGCCTATTCTGCCAAGCTGATTTACACCCGGTGCCTCGCTCAAGGCATTTCTTTTGGTTTCGAATTCTTTATAAGGTACAGATACGTTTTTTCCTGTCCACATTTTTGCAGAAAGTGTCTGGAGCGCAGGATAAGAACGGTGATGTATGTCTTTTACCGAAATACCATTACCTACGTGGTCGTTCCACACTGCATACATTCCACCTAATATTGCAGGATCTTTTTCTTCAAATACTTCCTTACCTACATGTGCTGGAGTCCATGATTCGTATAAACTCTTGGTATTAAGATAATCGTAATAATATCCAGCAGCAGGAACTATGTACAAAAATCCGTCAGGAATACTTATCAGCTTGTATCCCTGTTTTACCATTTCCTTAGGTTCGGCATATCCGTTGTACCATGCACTCATGATAACGTTTTCCGATTTTACAGGAGTTTCACCTTTGGCATGAGTAAGGGCTCCCCATACACAAGCCTGCTTGCCGAAACTTTCGACATACTTTATATAACGGTCGGTAAATTCACGGAACTTCTCTACAACTTTCTTGTCTTTGTTTGAATATTCGTCTGTTCCGATATGTACTTTAGGACCTCTGAAAACAGGTTTGTCACCTTCAAGATATTCCTTGAACAGACCATCCATAAACTTATATGTTTCAGGATTGAACAAATCAAGATGATCCATTCCGTATTCTTTACTTCCTATTTCCGGCTTATAATGGCTGAAAGCCAACGTATGAGCAGGCGCATCTATTTCGGGTATAATCTCGACAAAATAAGACGATGCCTCATCCTGGAATTCTCCGAACTCTTTCTTAGTGTAATAACCATCGCGTGCTGTAAGTCCTGGATAAGTATCACATTCAAGACGGAATGCAGCATAAGTCTTGTCCCAATCCTGATTGAAGAACTGCTTGAAACCATTATCATTGAGATGAATCTGGAATGTATTCATCTTGTAATAAGACATTATCTTCATAAAGTCGCGCAAATAGCTCATAGGAATGAATTTACGACCGCAGTCCATCATAAAGCCACGAATCTCGTAATCAGGGAAGTCCTTTATAAGTCCGTTTGGCAATGTTCTGTCGTCAGTCTGTTCGCTTATCTGCAAAAGTGTACGTGTAGCCCAAAAAGTCCCCACTACTTCGGGTGCCGAAACTACAACCTTCTTGTTAATGTCAATGCTATAGCCTTCCTTACCCAATTTATTGTTTTTCGACAGTTCGAATACGATGTCTCCGTTTCCTGCACGTCCGTCAACCACCTGTAGCTTTACTCCAAACATTGTATAATAATCTTCGGCAAACTGTTCGGCTACATCAACCAGCTGCTTGTTTTTATGATTACATACCACCCTAGTAGAAGCGTCTACAGAGAAATATCCTTCCTTACCACGCCACTCCTTCAGTTCAGGAATAACAAACGGCTTTACGTTTTCGGCAAAAACTGCCAATGCATTTACAATGCACAATACGAATAGTAGAGATTTAATGCTTTTCATTTTTCAAATTATTAATTTTATACAAAGAAACATATTATCTAAAATATATATCAAAAAAATAAACATCTATTAACTATTATATTTATCATGATATTATTTTGAAGTTTTTCACAACATAATGAAATCTGTATTTCACCTACACCCTACTTACACTTTCTTAGTTTTTCTTTCATTGCAGCCATAGGTATGCCCAGTGATACAGCTCTCTCGTATGCCTTTTTCGCCTCATGCTTCTTACCCATAGACAGGTATACATCGCCTAACTGAACACTGGTTTCGGCATCCTTTGGGTTTAGTTTCATTACCGACTCCAAATCGAGTACGGCAGACTCTGGATATCCTCTTTCCAAATCAAGATTTGCCCTTATAACAAGAAGTGAAGCATCTTTAGGATTGTTCGCTATCAGTATATCAATATTTTCTCTGGCCGAAATAAATTTCCCCTCATTCTGGTCGAGCAATACTAGACCTATACGTGCAGCCTTATGCTTTGGATCCTTGCCTACTATCACATTATAGTCTATCCTTGCTTCCTTGTATTCGCGTCTATCCATATAGATATAGGCTCTGTAAAGCCTCGCCTCGATATTTTCGGGAATAAGGTCTATAACATTACAGAAATCAACATAAGCCTTATCCATTTCTCCACGGTCAAGATAAACAGTCCCTCTGTTGAGCAATATAGATGTGGAATAAGGCGTGATGTTCAATGCCAATGTATAAGACTCTATAGCCTCATCAATCTTTCCCATACGTTTCTGCACAGTTCCAAGATTGGAAAACAACAGGGCATTGCGTGCATTTTCAGGATCCAGCTTCAGGGCTTTCTTGAAAAGTTCTTCAGCCTGCAACAGACTGTCATTGAATGTACACGACATGGCTTTTTCTACTATTTCATTATAAGACTGGGAGAAAGATTCTGAAACTCCCGCCAAAAGGACTACGATAGATAGTAATAATCTTTTCTTCATTTTTATTATTATAGACATTTCTGATTTATTGTTTCAACCGATATCTTTATTAACTTTTTGACATGATATGTGAGATATACAATAATATTAATTAAACAACTTGTGTGCAATATTCGCAAAAATACACGACATTTGCAAAACAATGACAAGCAACTTTGTTTATAACATAATAAAAAAGGACATTAATATGAAATCAGAAAAAGCAATATTTGCCTGTGGATGTTTCTGGGGTGTACAATATCAGATGGAGAAAAAAGCAGGAGTATTAAAGACTACAGTAGGATACATAGGAGGACACAAAGATTATCCTACTTATCAGGAAGTAAAATCACACTCTACCGGTCATGCAGAAGCTATACTTATAGAATATGATTCCGACATGGTTTCTTATACTGAACTATGCAAACTCTTTTTCGAAATCCACGACCCGTCACAAACAGATGGCCAAGGTCCGGACATAGGACCTCAGTATAGAAGTGAAATTTTCTATCTTGATGAAGCACAGAAAAAAGAGGCAGAAGAGGTAATTTCTATCCTGCGAAACAATGGACATGAGGTAAACACCGTTATTACTCCTGCTACAGTTTTTTGGGAAGCAGAAGACTATCATCAGCATTATTATGAAAAGACAGGAGGAGAGCCTTACTGCCATATAAGGGTGAAAAAATTCTGATATTAATATTGCTTGCTATTATAACAGCACATTAACAGTCAGCCTTTAATCAAAATTAACTATCTACTTATTAGTTTATTACGAATTTTTCGTAGATTTGCGAAAAGTTCGTAATAAACTAATAGATTATGGAAAAACTAACTTATCAAGAAGAAGAAGTTATGCGCTTTATATGGAAATTGGAACCATGTTTCACTAAAGATGTAGTGGGATGTTATGACAAACCCGTTCCTCCGTATACTACAGTAGCCTCTATCATCAATAATCTGAAGAGAAAAGGGTATCTGAAAGCTGAACGATTCGGGAATACATACAGATATACCTCCATGGTAGGACAAGAAGAATACACCAAGAAATCTGTAAACAATCTGGTGAGAAACTATTTTGCAAACTCTTATAAAGATATGGTTTCGTTCTTTGCCAAGGAACAGAAGATTTCTAAAGACGACCTGAATGAAATCATTGATCTTATAGAAAAGGACAAATAACTTTTTTAAAAAAGACTCATACCATGAATTACCTTTTACAAGCCAATATAGGACTAATACTGTTCTACGCATTCTACAAACTGCTGTACACCCGTGACACTCTGTTCACTTCAAGAAGAAGTATACTGATTATATCATTGGTCATGCCATTTATTCTACCTCTTATCGATATACGTCAATGGATGGAAAGCCAAGACAGCATGATAATGATGACAAACTTCTATTACTCGTCTGTTCTTCCCGAAATTATTGTAGGAGCATCAAATAACTCTATAGGAAACACACCTTTAATAATTTCAGAATGTATATGGTATATATATATCATAGGTGTAATAATGCTATCTATACGCCTAATGATACAGACCGGAAGCATCATAAACATGATTAAAAAATCAAAATGGGAAACAATAAACGGAATACGTGTAAAACGTATAGAGAACAGTTCCGGACCTTTTTCTTTCTTCGGATGGATTTTCATCAACAAAGAATCTCTCAAAGATGATGAAATAAACGAAGTGCTTATACACGAGCTTACTCATGCCCGTCAAAAGCACTCCATAGATGTATTGCTGGCTGAGATTGTGAACATCATCTGCTGGATTAACCCCTTCTCATGGCTTCTGAAAAGAGAAGTAAGACAGAATCTGGAATATCTGGCAGACAGAAAGGTTATGGAATCGGGAGCTGAAGCCAAAAGTTATCAATATCACCTGTTGGGACTTGCATACAAGCCTCATCACGGACTATCTAATAATTTTAATATTTCTCACCTTAAAAAACGTATCGTTATGATGAACAAGAAAAAGACAAACGGTACAGGACATATCAAATATGCCTTGTTCACCATCCCAGCCTTTGCTCTACTCGTTGCCGGAAACATTTCATGCTCCTCTGAAACAAAAAAGACTGATGATGTAAAAGAAAACGTTACTTCTGTGAAATCTGATGTAAGTGTAGAGATTCCTATCAAAAAGGCTGCTACTAAGGATGAAGTTTTCATGGTAGTAGAAAAGATGCCTGAATTTCCGGGAGGAATGCAGGAACTTATCAAATTCCTTAAGGATAACGTAAAATATCCAGAATCTGCCCAAGACAAAAATATACAGGGTAGAGTCATCGTTCAGTTCGTTGTGGAAAAAGACGGTACTCCTACCGAATTTAAAGTATTACGTTCTGTAGACCCGGACCTCGATAAAGAGGCATTAAGAGTGTTGGGAGAAATGCCTAAGTGGAAACCGGGAATGCAGAAAGGTCAGGTAGTAAGAGTGAAATTCACTGTTCCGGTAACATTCAAACTCAAGTAAATCATTGTTCTTAATACGTTTTAAGATGTGATTAACAACAGGAATCTTATTCTTATAAAAAAACTACGTCTCAAAAGTTTTTAACAAAACTCTTGAGACGTAGCTATTATATATCAATAAAGAATCAAGCATTGCAGATATAATCTACTATCCACTGACCTACTTCTTTTGTTCCATACTTCTCACCACCTTCTACCTGAATTTCAGGGGTACGGACGTTTGCATCAAGAGAAGCATCTACTGCACGGCGTACAAGAGTACCTTCTTCCTTTAAGTCAAAATATTCGAACAACATTGCAACCGACAGAATCTGAGCCAATGGGTTTGCTATATTCATCCCTTTAGCCTGTGGCCATGAACCGTGTATTGGCTCGAAAACAGGAGTGCTTTCACCTGTTGATGCCGACGGAAGAAGACCCATCGAACCGCTGATGACAGAACCCTCGTCGGTAAGTATATCACCGAAAGTATTTTCTGTTACCATCACATCAAAGAACTTAGGTTCTTGAATCATCTTCATAGCAGCATTGTCGACAAACATATAGTCGGTTGTAACTTCCGGATATTGAGGAGCCATTTCCTGGGCAATCTGTCGCCACAGGCGTGAAGACGCAAGAACATTAGCTTTGTCGACCACTGTAAGATGCTTGCGACGCTTCATGGCATAATCAAAACCAACTTTCAATATTCTTTCTATCTCAGGACGAGTATACATGTTTGTATCGTAGGCTTTGTCATTGTCCTGATATTTTTCACCAAAATACATTCCTCCTGTCAATTCACGGATACAAAGGAAATCTGCACCATCTACAAGTTCTGCCTTCAGAGGAGACTTGTGTACCAGACACTTGAATGTCTGCACAGGACGTATATTAGCAAACAGGCCAAGTTTCTTTCTCATAGCCAACAACCCCTGTTCCGGACGGACCTTTGCTGTAGGGTCATTGTCAAACTTCGGGTCTCCTACTGCAGAGAATAAAACAGCATCCGAATTTTTACATATCTGATACGTTTCTTCCGGAAACGGATTTCCTACTTTATCTATTGCACTGGCTCCACACAAAGCGTATTCATAGCTTACTTTATGTCCATATTTTTCGCATACTGCTGTCATTACATTCACTCCTTGAACGGAAATTTCAGGTCCGATACCATCACCGGCCAATACTGCTATTTTAAAATTCATGGTTATATTTAAGTTTAAGTATTTCAATTAATTAAATTAAGCATCTTTATTGTTGCCTTTATAGCTGCCTCTGTCTGGTCGGCATCAAGTCCACGAGTACGAAACTCCTTGTCTTCATGATTCCAGGTTATAACAGTCTGCACAAAAGCATCAGTACGACCACCCGGAGGAATACTGACAGCATAATTCACAAGCATAGGGAACTCACGGTTTAGCCTGTCTTTATATATCTTGCGTAAAGCTCTTACAAAAGCATCATATTGTCCATCTCCCGAAGAACTTTCCTCATACATTTTTCCATCTATCTCAATACTTAATGTAGCCATAGGCTTGAGTCCCTTTGTCAAAGTAACAAAATAACTGTGGAGTTTGACTTTACTGCTGGCCGTATCATGTTTCAACACATCACTGATGATATAAGGTAAATCATCTTGCGTTACAATCTCCTTTCTGTCTCCAAGCTCTATAATTCTATCCGTAACCTTACGCATAGAATCTTCGTCAAGTTCAAGTCCCAGACTTTCAAGATTTTTTCTGATATTAGCCTTACCCGAATTCTTTCCCAAGGCATACTCTCTCACTCTCCCGAATCTCTCTGGCTGGAGGTCATTGAAATAAAGATTGTTCTTACTGTCTCCATCGGCATGTACACCTGCCACCTGAGTGAATACATTCTGCCCCACTATGGGCTTGTTGGCAGGAATACTTATCCCTGAATAAGATTCAACTATACGGCTCACTTCATTCAGTCTGCTCTCGTTTATATTAGTCGTAGCATTAAAATGATCTTTCAGTATAGCCTGTACACTTGCAAGAGGAGCATTTCCGGCACGCTCGCCAAGACCATTGATTGTGGTATGAAGCCCTTTCACTCCACTAAGCACGGCAGCAAGGACATTGCTTACAGCCAAGTCATAGTCATTGTGTGCATGAAAATCAAAATGAAGTTCAGGATAATGTTTCTTCATTTTTCTCATAAATCCTATAACCTCAAGAGGGTTCAGTATTCCCAAAGTATCAGGAAGCATGAATCTTTTTATTCCTATATCTTTTAGTCCATCTATCAATTCATAGACATATTCAGGAGAATTGTTTATCCCGTTACTCCAATCTTCAAGATACAGATTTACATCCAAACCTTTATCGAGTGCATACGCCACAGTATATTTTATATCCTCGATATGTTCTTCCGAAGTTTTCTTCAGCTGATAACGGCAGTGTTTCTCCGACCCCTTTGCCAAGAGGTTTATCACTTTTCCACCTGCACCATTTATCCAGTCGACAGAAACCCGTCCGTCAACAAACCCCAAGACCTCAACTTTGTGAAGCATATTTTTTCGTGCAGCCCATTCACAAATCATTCTTACTGCATTAAATTCGCCTTCCGACACACGAGCAGATGCCACCTCTATCCTATCCACTTTCAAGTCTTCGAGAAGCATTCTGGCTATCATCAATTTTTCATGAGGGACAAAAGACACTCCGCTGGTCTGTTCACCATCGCGGAGAGTCGTGTCCATTATTTCTATAAATGGAGGATTCATAAGTTAAGTTCTTTATTTACTGTTTATGGAAGCCTTAACAAGGCTACAATCCATAATCACATATGTTTATCTTTTAGCCTCAAATTCAGCTATTTTATCTTTGTTTTCTACCAGAAAGTCTATATCATCAAGACCATTCATCAAGCAATGTTTCTTGTAAGCATTGATTTCGAATGACTCCCAGCGTCCTGTAGCCTTGTTTGTTATTATCTGTTCAGGAAGATTAACTTCTACTTCTGTCTTTGAATCGGCATATATCGAATCGAAAAGTTCCTTCAGAAAGTCTTCCGAGACCACCACAGGAAGTACAAAATTATTAAGCTCATTGTTTTTGTGAATATCAGCAAAAAAACTAGATACCACTACCCTGAAACCATATCCTGCAATAGCCCATGCAGCATGTTCACGACTTGAACCACTTCCGAAATTTTTTCCTGCTACCAATATCTGACCGCCATACCTTGAATCATTCAATATGAAATCTTCATTCAACGAACCATCAGAATTATATCTCCAGTCACGGAACAGATTATCACCAAAAAATTTTTCATCTTTGGTTGTCGCTTTCAGAAATCTGGCAGGTATTATTTGGTCTGTATCCACATTTTCCAAAGGAAGAGGAACACATGTGCTTTTTATTATATCAAATCTTTGTTTCATTTTTCGGGGGGGGGGGTATTAAATTGTGTTAATTGAAAGTGTTTTTTATCTATCTTTACAACAGAGGTATATACTACATAAATTCCCTAGGGTCTGTTATAACTCCTGTAACTGCTGCTGCTGCTGCCGTAAGAGGACTTGCAAGAAGAGTTCTTGAACCAGGTCCCTGTCGTCCCTCAAAATTTCTGTTACTTGTAGAGACCGAATATTTATCGGCAGGTATCTTATCATCATTCATGGCAAGACATGCGCTACATCCCGGCTGTCGTATTTCTAATCCAGCTGCTTCCAATATCTTGTCAATTCCTTCCTCACGTATCTGCCTGTCTACCATCCACGATCCAGGAACAAGCCAGGCTATTATATTATCAGCTTTTCTCCTACCTTTCACAATTGAAGCAAAAGCACGAAAATCTTCTATACGACCATTTGTACATGCTCCCAAGAAAACATAATCGACTTTTTTGCCAAGCAAAGATTCACCAGCCTTGAATCCCATATAATTCATAGACTTCTCGAATGAGCTTTTTTCCACATCACTCATTCCTTCTGTAGTAGGAATATTGGACGTAACAGCCATACCCATACCAGGATTTGTTCCATAAGTAATCATAGGCTGTATGTTTGCTGCATCATACTTCACTTCCTTGTCAAAAACAGCATTGTCATCACTTTTCAATGTTTTCCAATAAGCCAATGCCTTATCCCATTCTTCACCTTTAGGAGTATACTCCCTGCCTTTGATATATTCGAATGTCACTTCATCAGGTGCTATCATACCTCCACGGGCTCCCATCTCGATAGAAAGATTGCATAATGTGAGTCTTCCTTCCATTGTAAGGCTGCGGATAGCCTCTCCTGCATACTCAACGAAATATCCTGTTGCACCGCTTGTAGTCATCTTTGACATCATATACAGGGCAACATCTTTAGCTGTTACTCCCTTTCCCAACTTACCGTCAATAGTTATTCGCATAGTCTTTGGCCTTGACTGAAGAATACACTGCGAAGCCATCACCATTTCCACTTCACTTGTTCCTATACCGAAAGCCACAGCTCCCATTGCCCCATGAGTAGAAGTATGAGAGTCGCCACATACAATTGTCATTCCAGGAAGAGTAAGTCCACGTTCTGGACCTACAACATGTATTATACCGTTTTTCTTGTTCATCATTCCAAAATGAGCAAGTCCAAACTCTTCAGCATTTCTGGCAAGAGTATCAACCTGAGTCTTCGAAATAGGATCTTCTATGGGTTTGTCCTGGTCATGAGTAGGTGTGTTATGGTCGGGCATACAATAAATACGTTCAGGACGGAAACATTTCAGTCCTCTGGAACGTAACCCCTCAAAAGCCTGAGGACTTGTCACTTCATGACAATAAAGTCTGTCTATATATAATTGAGTAGGTCCTTCATCTATCTTCTGCACTATATGTGCATCCCATATTTTATCAAATAATGTATTCATGTAAAATTAGATTTTTATGATTCTGTTTCTATTTACAGATTATTTTCTGAATTTATTTATACAATCAATATAAGCCTCTACAGAAGCTGCTATAATATCTGTATTAGCACCAAAGCCATAATACATCTGACCGTCATAATCAACCTGCATATGAACCTTACCTACATCATCACTTCCTTTACTTATAGCCTGAATAGTAAATTCCTTTAATGTCATCTGACGCTTGATAATCTGTTTGACAGCTTTTATGGCAGCATCTACCGGACCGTTTCCTGTTGCAGCAGCCTCAAAATGTTCACCCGATATATTAAGTCCAAGACTAGCAACCGAACGTACACCTACACCACTTGTCACCTGCAAATATTCCAGTTTGATGTGATGGTTAACATTCCTGTCGGCACCTGCCAACACCATTATATCATCATCAGAAATGTCTTTTTTCTTGTCTGCCAATTTCAAGAAATCTTCATAAACTTTGTCAAGCTTATCTTGTGCCAAATCAAGACCAAGTAGATGAAGTCTGTGTTTCAATGCAGCACGTCCGCTTCTTGCTGTTAGTACTATCGCATTATCGTCGATACCTACATCTTTAGGATCTATTATTTCGTATGTCTGAACATTTTTCAAAACACCGTCCTGATGTATTCCTGACGAATGGGCAAAGGCATTTCTTCCTACAATAGCTTTATTGGGCTGAACTGGCATATTCATAAGACTTGAGACCATACGACTTGTAGGATAAATCTTCTGAGTGTTTATATTAGTATCAATATCTATATCATTATGGCAACGAAGTATCATGGCAACTTCTTCCAGAGAAGTGTTTCCAGCACGTTCGCCTATACCGTTTATGGTAACTTCCACCTGACGGGCTCCGTTCAATACTCCACTTATGGTATTGGCAGTGGCCATGCCTAAGTCATTGTGACAATGTGTGGAAATGACAGCCTTATGTATTCCGTCCACATGTTCCATAAGATATTTGATTTTTGCACCATATTCCTCAGGAAGACAATATCCAGTAGTATCAGGGATATTAACCACTGTTGCACCAGCCTTTACCACTGACTCAATTACACGTGCAAGATATTCATTGTCTGTACGACCAGCATCTTCGGCATAAAACTCTACATCCTCTACATATCTCTTTGCATATTTCACAGCTGCCACAGCGCGCTCTATTATTTCTTCTCTTGTAGAATTGAACTTAAATTTGATATGAGAATCAGAAGTACCTATTCCTGTATGTATTCTCTTATGTCTTGCATATTTCAATGCTTCTGCGGCTACATCAATATCCTTCTGTACAGCTCGTGTGAGAGCACATATTGTAGGCCATGTCACCGCTTTCGAAATCTCTATAACAGAATTAAAATCTCCTGGACTTGATATAGGGAATCCAGCTTCAATAACATCCACTCCCAAAGCCTCAAGCTGACGGGCTACCTGAATTTTTTCAACCGTATTCAACTGGCAGCCTGGTACCTGCTCTCCATCTCTCAATGTTGTATCAAAAATGAATAATCTGTCACTCATATTTCTAAATTTTATTATTGTCCTATTTTATAAAAAAACCTTTCCCACTTTGAAGTGAGAAAGGCTAAATATCTAAATGTTTTCACATCTTACATATATACACGACTCACTTCCCACCAAGATTACCCAGTAGCAAAATAATACCGCATAGCAAAATATGTAAAAACATTATATTCATTTTGTCCTATTATTTATTTGTTTGCTGCAAAGGTAGATATTTTTTTTAGAACACAAAAAAGAATGAAAGTTTTTTCTCGCTTTAAATTACAAATTAATAGAAATTCGGGCTTTATGATAATATAATATTATTTATTCAATACACACTATATAAAACAATTGACTAACAATCACATTGATAGACAATGTTATAACAATATATACTGGCTGATTCAATCAAAAAGATATAATATATTATATACAATTATCATTATGGTATATAATATAATTTGACAATAGATTTATTATATAAAGTTTACTATGATCGAAATAAATAGAATAAACTTATCTAATAAGCAAAATATATAGATATATAAGTTTAATGTAGAATTATGCCCCCATTAGCTGATACTCATACCGAGCATAAAAAAAAGCCCCGAAGTATTTCTACCTCGGGGCTTCCGTCCTTAAAACGGCGACT
>JAHHQV010000064.1 GCA_020026175.1 Phocaeicola sp.
CGCAAAGGTATGTTTAGGAAACATGCGTGTCAAGGCGGAAAATAGAATGGTTACCATCATACTAACTGTTCTAAAGTTTTTAATCATAGGTATTTTTGATATGAATAAAATAGTTTATTAAGCCAAGTTTTAATTCAAAATCTTTTTAAAAAAGTCTAGTTTATAAGTCTTGTATGTTTAGTTTATACATATTTATCAAAGGTAGTCTCATACCTTTATAAAAATTAAATATTTAACTCTTTTGAGTTAAATTAAGTAAGTCTTTTTTTAGTTTAGTCGGGCAAAGGTATAAATATTTCTGTTATATATATATGTGTGTGTATTATTTTTTACTTATTTATATATTTTATCTTTAGTAAACTACTATCGTATTGACAAAATAGAACAGTTTATCAATATAAAACAATAATCCGACATTAAAGCACTTAAAAAAGTTTTGTTTTGATATGTTTTACATAGTATTGATTGGGCTTGGTATAATTATACAAAAGAGGCAAGGATATTGTATGATTAAAATATCCTTGCCTCTTTGTTAATATGAAGCACTGGCTTCGATTCCTGCTTCTTTCAGAAGATATACAATGCGGTCGAGTTCTTCGTGTGTTGCCTTCTTAAGATATTTCCCCGGAGTCTCCCTATCTATGGTATAAACCATAACTTGGCGAGGAGATATTTCCTTTACTGACTCAAGCCACGGAAGAACATAACCGTCGTGTGTATTATCAACATCCACCCCTTCATCTGTAGTGCCTTTTAGAAACATTGTCTGAATAATTATATTTCCATTAAAAGCTTTCATACAGTCTATTATACGCTGAAGATTATAGTTACAAACAGGTTTATCAACAGTGTTGATAAAGTCAATATCTACTGTATCAAGCTTCAGTATATTATTGTCTACCTTATTGAGTGCTGAAAATACATCTGGCTTATGTATAAAGGTAGAATTGCTCAAAACGCTTACCTTTGCCTGTGGACAGAGTTCATTTCTTGTCTCTATAGTATCTTCTATTATACCTGCAAAATCAGGGTGGGAAGTAGGCTCTCCATTGCCTGCAAATGTAAGCACATCTGGTACTATACCTTCCGACTTCATTTCTTCGAGTTTCTTTCTCAATGCAGTTTTTACAGACTCGCGTGTCGGTAATTTCTGCTTAGGACGATGGTCTTTATTGTATCCACATTCGCAATAAACACAATCGAAAGTACAAAACTTACCATCATGGGGCAAAAGGTTTATTCCTAAAGATATTCCCAAACGACGGCTATGTATAGGACCGAATATGGGAGATGGATAAATTACAGTTGACATATCTGTTATTTTCTTTTTTTTATTGATATAATGCAAAAATACTAATAATAAGTATATCATATATACAGTGCAAAAAAAATGTAGTTTTTTTTATATGGATTATCATTGAGAATACTAATTATTCAGTGGGACTATGTTGGCTCTTACCATTTTAATCTCAACTGAAACTGTAAATCCATCTTGTTATTACCCAATATCTCTTCAGTTCCCGAACCTATAATATTACGGTCGGTATAATGCGTCCAACCATATTTTGCCTGAAAGCTAAGGTTTCGGAGAATATCATATTGTATTTTTATTCCTGTCCTGAATCCATTACCATAGAACGACAGCATGGAAAAAGAATAAAGCAATCCTGGTTCATAAAGATATATACGTGAATTATAATCCTGTGTTGAAAACCATGCCCCACTCAATGAAAACTTCATAGGAAAAGAATTTATTCCTATATAGGCAGTACCCGACAATACAACTCCGTTTGTGGTCCTTATTTTCCAATACCCTGCATTTGTATAATCTGCTAGAAACTTAAATGAACTTTCATTATTGAAACTATAATTCAACTGATAACGTAGTCTTTGCCTGATGTATGGCAATACCGATTTTTCACCTTTACTAATATTATAGTTTTGAGACTTGTTTTTATACATGTATTTTATTAACATAGACAGTGAATTACTATGTGAATAACCTAGTTGAAAAACTCCCTCAATACCAGAAGTACGCATAGCATCAACACGATACCTCAACCACGGAAAATAAAAGTAATCTATATATGATAAAATTTTAATCTTAGGTATCATACTAGTTTCAAGACCTATATAAAACCCAACCTCATTCTGAACTCTTGAATTTTCTCTGAAAGAACTTGCATACAGACTCTGATAACGCTTGTCATAATATCTGTTGATAAGTGTTATATCTGTATTAACATTCGGTGAATAACACAGTGAATTAATAGTAGAAAAAGCTCCTTGCCTGTCTACTGCCGTTTCACCCGAAATAAGTAATTTCTTAAAAAATATCTTGTAATAAACTCCGGCATTAAAGAAATCTTTTCCTCTTGGATAATATTTATTATATGGTCGTAAATCAGGATTCAACATTTTATTGAAAGAGTTATAAACAGCAGTTATACCTACTTCAAATAATTTTCCATTATAATCTAAATTACATCCTATCAGATTATTATGTATAGTATTCTTCTTTTCAATATCTTTATAAAGTTTATGGTATCCATCGGTTTTCAACGACTTTATAAACATATTATCAACAAGAGCATCCATCTGTCTGAACGAATAGAACAATGTGGCATCAAGCCTGCCCGACAGTCTATATCCTATTGATACTCCTTGCAGATAATTGTACTCACCAGTAGATGTATATTTAGAGATTCCATTACCTGTACGTCTTAAAGCCGAAGACGAAGTATTTTTCCCCATGCTGAACCCCATGTTGATAACCAAACCATATCCAAACGACGCCTTATAGTTACCTAAGGCAATGTGTTTAAATCGTCCTAAGTCTGTAATATATACATATGGAGAATAAAAGTCATATCCCTTTCTATTATACATAGCGAAAAACGGCTCTCCAGAATCCTTTTCGGCAGTAATCCCAAAGTAAATTTGCTTATTATACTCGAATCTGTATCTTATGTTATTATAGAAAGGAGGACCATAATATTTTTTATTCGGCTTTTCTTCAAGTACTTTTTCAGAATAATCTGCATAACCCGACTTCTGATTCAACGGAATATCAACACGTGTTGTCAACTCCTGTTTATTATATTTGAACAAATGTTTCAAACTGAATTTTTCATGCCTGTCGGCAGGACCTATATATATGAAATCTTCAAGAAAAACCCTAGTCTGCCAATCCAACCCCTCTACTCCGAACAATTCTTTTTTACTGACAAGTGGTGAATACTTTTCAACATATCTCAAAATGTTTGTTATATCAGCATCTGAAAGAAAAGGAAGCTGCTTTAATTGCTCTTTGGTAATAGTGTTGATATTGAACGGATTTTCAGCCAATTCGGACAATTCTTCATACTGTTCCTGCCATGCCTTAATACTCTCTTCATCTACTATATTTTCTTGCCAATCCATCAATACAGACTGGGAATATGAACATGTTATCAACAATAAAAGTATTGATATTATGGATATTAATCTATTTATCAACATATAGTTTATAAGTTTTTCAACAATAAATTAACTAAAACAATAAACCAAATAATCATTATTATCTGTATTTTTGCGAACATGAAAAAACATATATACATATTGATTATACTGTTGTGTATAACAGCGGCAACAAAAGTTTATTCACAAGAAACAAACAAAGGATATATGGTAAAAGTATGTACCTATAATGGAGATACTATACCATATATAACTCTAAAGAATGTGTATGTGTACCCGGAAATAAGATTAAAAAACAAAAAACAGGAGAAATATTATTATAAACTGGTAAGGGATGTAAAAAAAACATTGCCTATAGCAAAGGAAATAAGAAATATTGTAATAGAAACTTATGAGTATCTTGAAACACTTCCTGATGAAAAAAGCAAAAAGGCTCATATAAAGGCTGTAGAGAAAAGCCTGAAACAACAATACACTCCAAGAATGAAGAAATTAACCTTTTCACAGGGTAAATTGTTGATAAAACTAGTAAACAGAGAATGTAACCAATCTTCATTTCAATTGGTAAGAGCCTTTATGGGACCTTTCAAGGCTGGATTCTATCAAACTTTTGCAGCTTTGTTTGGAGCTAGTCTTAAAAAGGAATATCATCCTGACAATGAAGATAAGATGGTGGAAAGAGTAATAGTACTAGTGGAAAACGGACAGTTATAAACAGTTATCAACATCTATTCCAACAGTGTAAATAACCATATCAATCATTTAATTATCAATACTTTATATATATATAACAATAATTCTACAAGACAACAAATACCATGTTTATAACAATGCAGGTTATATAAATAGAAATATATATAATAATCATACTTATATAACCTGCATTATGGTGTATTTAATGTTATTCACATACTAACAACATGTTTTCAACAATTACTTCTGAAGGAAATCATCTTGTTGGCAAACTCCCAAAGAACTATACCAGCAGTAACAGATACATTAAGAGAATGTTTTGTTCCGTATTGTGGAATTTCAATACAGCCGTCGCTTATATTTACAACTTCCTGCTTGACTCCCTTTACTTCATTACCCATTATTATGGCATATTTTTTATCTTTTTCAAGATTTATTTCGCCAAGCATAGTACTTCCTTCACACTGCTCTATAGAAAGAACTGTATATCCCTCATTATGAAGTTCTTCTACTGCATCCTCCGTTTTTCCGAAGTATTTCCAATCGACAGAATTTTCAGCTCCAAGTGCAGTTTTATGCATCTCTGCATTAGGAGGAGTAGCGGTTATTCCACACAGATATATCTTGTTTACAAGAAAGGCATCTGCAGTACGGAATACTGCCCCTATATTATGCAGACTTCTTACTTCATCTAACACAACAATAAGAGGAAGTTTGTCGGTTTCTTTAAATTCCTCTACCGTAAGACGATTCATTTCAGTGATTTTCAGCTTTCTATGTTCTGACATAAGTTGATTGTTTTATTTATTATGATGTACAAAGATAGGATATTTGAATGACAATACACTAGTTTTTATAATAGTACACTGATTTATTATAAAACCTATTGATAACACTGTTGAAAACAGTTGATAATATGTAGAAAAACTGATAATAGATTTTGAAAAATAATCCTTGCTTTATTCAACTAAAGCTTTATAAGTATCTCATAACTAAGTATCCAAAAAAGTTAGCATAAAAGTATTACTACTAGTTTGAACATTTTTTTAATAGGAAATCAATAGTTGATAAGCGGAAAGTTTTTAACTTTGCATTGTATAAACAAAATGTTAATATAAATGACTAAGTGCTGAATATCAGTATAAAAGACTGTTGATGTATTATTAATATAACAAACCAATATATTAATAACTTAAAAAGCAAGTTTAAAGAGTTTTTTTTTCTAACACAATCAACAGGATATTATAAGCATCATAGTTTTCTTTTAAAAAGAAGAAAAGATATAATATAAATAAATATGAAAGAAGATTGGTTGAAAAAGGGGTATGTAGATGAACCCGTAGAAAAGACTATAGATTTAAAGTCGGAGATAAAGAAATTGTGCAAGGAAAAGAATGCTGTCATTTTGGGACATTTCTACCAGTCGGACGAAATACAGGAAATAGCCGACTTTATTGGCGACAGTCTTGCACTTGCGCAGTGGGCTGCCAAGACTGATGCTGATATAATAGTTATGTGTGGTGTACACTTTATGGGCGAAACTGCAAAAATCCTTTGTCCAGATAAAAAAGTGTTGATTCCCGATTTTAATGCCGGATGCTCACTTGCCGACAGTTGTCCTGCCGACAGATTTTCTGAATTTGTGAAACAGCACCCAGACCATACGGTTGTTTCGTATGTTAACACAAGTGCTGCTGTAAAAGCGGTGACAGACGTTGTTGTTACTTCTACTAACGCAAAACAGATAGTTGAAAGTTTTCCTGCAGACCAGCCTATAATATTCGGACCAGACAAGAACCTGGGAAACTATATAAATTCGATTACAGGCAGAAACATGCTTCTGTGGGAAGGTGCATGCCATGTACACGAAAAGTTCTCTGTAGAAAAGATTGTGGAGCTTAAAAAGCAATATACTGATGCTGAAGTATTGGTTCATCCAGAATGTAAAGGTGCGGTGGCAAAACTTGCTGACAAGGTAGGATCTACAGCAGGATTGCTGAATTATGCCAAGCAGTCTGAAAAGAAGAACTTCCTTGTTGCAACTGAAAGTGGAATATTGTTTGAAATGAAACGCCAGTGTCCTGAAAAGAACTTTATACCAGTTCCACCTGAAGACAGTACATGTGCTTGTAATGAATGTAATTTTATGCGACTTAATACTATAGAGAAACTTTATAATACTCTTAAGTATGAATGGCCAGAAGTGGTTGTTGATGATGATATTGCCAAAGATGCTATAAAACCTATAAAGAAAATGCTGGAAATCTCGGCAAAACTAGGATTGTAATAGATTTAAACAATTAACATAAAATCCTATGTATTGTTAATAAATATACAGAACTTTATTATATTCTTAAAGCATGTTATAAAATACGCTTTTTTTATCCAAATACTTGCAGATTACCGAAAAGTCCGTACATTTGTAATGTGTTTTTCATAGTATTAGATTTTAAGGTTAACAAAGGTTGGAGTACAGCGGTACTCCTTTTTTTTTATCCATAAGTCTGGTTTAATTATTATATGTTCAAAAAATGTTACGCATATTAAAGTTATTGTTTTTGTACTTAGTTTATCAACTGGTTTTTCTTTATATTTCAACAGGTGTTTATACGATTGTTGAAAACGGTTCTTTATGTGTTTCCGGTATGGAAGAAAATTCTAAAGACATGATGGTCATAATTGTATCACAATTCTTGTCTACATTGGCATTAGGAGTCCATCTTTTAGCTGGAAAATATGTAAGTATGTCTGATTTCAATTTACATTCAGAGAAAAAGTTGAAAACATTATTTTATTCAGTGGCATTTATATTGGGTATGAGTATGTGGACTAATTATTTTAGTGAAATGATAGATTTTCCTGATTACATGAAAAACGTATTCTTGTTTACAATGAAACATCCTTTAGGTGTATTATCTATTGTTATATTGGCACCTGTTGTAGAAGAGCTGTTGTTTCGAGGTGCAATTCAGGGATATATGATAAAGAAATACGGCAATCCATATTTCAGCATATTTGTTAGTTCTCTTATTTTCGGATTGATACATGCCAATCCTGCTCAAATACTTTTTGCCTTTATACTAGGTCTATCATTGGGATGGATGTATTATATTACAGGAAGTCTTATTCCGTCTATACTTATGCATTTTGTGAACAACGGAAGTGCAGTTCTTCTTTCATTTATATATGAAAATCCTGATACTAGTATTACATCATGTTTTGGTCAAACCGGTGCAGTTTGTATATCTATTGCCGGTATTGTCATTTCTCTATTGTCTGTACTTTTTATCAAAAAAGACTTGGTTACTAAAACTATACAGAAATAAATCAATTTTTTATATATGACTATGTTTGTTGTAAAATTGAATATGATATTTGAAAAGTTTTAAAACTTTATTTTCACTTTGTGCTTCTCTATGTTTGCACTATCTTTGCGCAAGTTTTTTAATATAAAAAGAAAGGATTTTATAGTGGCAAAAGATAGTGAAGTAGTAATGACCCCCATGATGAAGCAGTTCTTCGACTTGAAGTCAAAACATCCTGATGCTATAATGCTTTTCAGATGTGGAGATTTCTATGAAACGTATTCGGAAGATGCTGTTGCTGCATCTGAGATATTGGGCATTACCCTTACAAAAAGAGCTAACGGTCAGGCCAAGAGTATTGAGATGGCAGGATTTCCTCATCATGCCCTTGATACATATCTTCCAAAACTTATAAGGGCTGGTCGTCGTGTTGCCATATGCGACCAGCTGGAAGACCCCAAGACAACGAAGAAACTTGTTAAAAGAGGTATTACAGAGCTTGTAACTCCTGGTGTGGCTATAAGTGATAATATGCTTTCTTATAAGGAAAATAATTTTCTGGCAGCAGTTCATTTTGGAAAGAACTTGTGTGGTATAGCATTTCTTGATATATCTACCGGCGAATTTATGACAGCTGAAGGAAATTTCGACTATATAGACAAGCTTTTAAACAATTTTTCTCCTAAGGAAGTACTTTTCGAGAGAGGAAAGAAAGGGATGTTTGAAGGAAATTTCGGTTCCAGATTCTTTACTTTCGAGCTTGATGACTGGGTTTTCACTGAATCCTCGGCAGTGCAGAAACTTCTAAAGCATTTTGAAACAAAGAATCTTAAAGGATTTGGTGTTGAACATCTTAAAAATGGCGTAATAGCATCTGGTGCAATTCTGCAGTATCTTGATATGACTCAGCATGAACATGTGAGACATATTACTTCTCTTTCACGTATTGAAGAAGAGAAATATGTGAGAATTGATAAGTTTACTGCAAGGAGTCTTGAACTTATAGGTAGTATGAACGATGGAGGAACTAGTCTTCTTGATGTTATAGACCATACCATAAGTCCTATGGGGGCACGTATGCTTAAGAGATGGATTGTTTTTCCTTTGAAGGATATAAAGCCTATAAATCAGAGACTGGATGTAGTGGAGTATTTCTTTCGTAACCCTGATTTTCGTGATATAGTAGAGGAAAAACTACATCTTATAGGTGATTTGGAGCGAATCGTGTCAAAGGCTGCCGTTGGTAGGATTTCTCCTCGCGAAGTGGTTCAGCTTAAAATAGCGTTACAAGCTATAGAACCTATAAAACAGGTTTGTATGGAAGCTGATAATGAAAGTTTGAAGAGAATAGGCGAACAATTGAACTTATGTGTTTCTATACGTGACAAAATTGCCAGAGAAATAAAAAACGATCCTCCTTTATTAATCAACAAGGGGGGGATTATAGCCGATGGTGTATCAGATGAACTTGATGAACTTAGAAGAATTTCGTATTCAGGAAAAGACTGCCTGCTTCAGATTCAGCAGAGAGAGAGTGAATTGACAGGTATTCCAAGTCTGAAAATAGCTTATAATAATGTTTTCGGATATTATATAGAAGTTAGAAATGCTCATAAGGACAAGGTCCCGTCAGATTGGATAAGAAAGCAGACTTTAGTTAATGCCGAAAGATATATTACACAGGAACTCAAGGAGTACGAAGAAAAGATTCTTGGTGCTGAAGATAAGATTATTTCTCTTGAAACCCGTATATATACAGAACTGGTAATGTCACTTTCAGATTTTATTCCTGCCATACAGATAAACGCTACGCAGATTGCTGTATTGGATTGTCTTCTTTCTTTTGCTTCTGTTGCAAAGCAGAATGGATATATAAGGCCTGTAATATCTGATGATGAAGTGCTTGATATACGTCAGGGAAGACACCCGGTAATAGAAAAACAATTGTCTATCGACGAGAAATATATAGCCAATGATGTTTATCTTGATACTGAGAAACAGCAGATTATAATCATAACAGGACCTAATATGGCTGGTAAGTCCGCACTTCTGAGGCAAACGGCACTCATAACACTCATGTCGCAAATAGGATGTTTTGTACCGGCAGAGAGTGCCCATATCGGTATAGTAGATAAGATATTTACAAGAGTGGGAGCGAGTGACAATATTTCTGTTGGCGAGTCTACTTTTATGGTAGAGATGAACGAAGCTGCCGATATTCTTAATAATCTTTCGCAAAGAAGTCTGGTTTTGTTTGATGAATTGGGAAGAGGTACTTCTACATATGATGGAATTTCAATAGCATGGGCTATAGTGGAACACATTCATGAAAATCCTAAAGCCAAGGCACGTACTCTTTTTGCAACTCATTATCATGAATTGAATGAGATGGAGAATACTTATGGTAGGATAAAGAATTATAATGTATCTGTAAAAGAAGTCAATAATAAGGTTATATTCTTGCGAAAACTTGAACGTGGAGGAAGTGAGCATTCCTTTGGTATTCATGTGGCTAAAATGGCAGGTATGCCAAAATCTATAGTGAAACGTGCCGGTGAAATACTGAATCTGCTGGAAAGTGAAAACAGGCAGGCCATATCAGATAAGAACATTACAGAGGAAGTAAAGAAAGGAAAGAAAAAATCATTATCTACAAATGATGGTATGCAGCTTAATTTCTTTCAGCTTGACGATCCTGTTCTAAGCCAAATCAGAGATGAAATCATAAATCTTGATATAAATAATCTCACTCCTGTTGAAGCACTGAACAAACTTAATGAGATTAAGAAGATTCTTAATTAGAAAAGATATTAGAGAAGTAAGTTGTAAATGAATGATAATTCAACATAGATAATATATTTCATTCATTTCTTTATCATCATGATTGAGATATAAAGAGAGCCATAACATTATTCACAGGTTGAGGTGAAGTATGTTATGGCTCTTTTTTATATATTTATTGTATGAAATTTTTTGTTCTGTTTTTTGTCATTTCTGATTTTGTATCTGTACCTTTATTTGTACAATATTCAAATACATGGCTTTTATCTTCTGTATATGCTTTCCATTTAAGTGTAAGTTTTACAGTTTTTCCTTGAGTGTCAGGAAGCATCTCATTCAATTTGAAAGCTACTAAAGCATCTGCCACATGTCCGTTTGTATCACCATATGCATTATGTCTGAACTCTACTATATAGTTATCTTTATCTACCACTACAAGGTTTACAAGATGTTTGGTGTTAGGATTTCCTCCCCAGTCTGTACGGAATCTTAGTGTGAGATAACCGTCTTCTGCTATAGTAACCCAGTCATTTATTATTTCTATAGGGTCATTGCCATACACTTTGTCCATCTTTTCCTCTGTAGAGAGTGGCAGTACAGGCTTTTTAGTCAGAATACTGTCCATCCAATTCACATGAACTGCTTTAGAATGACTTCCTGACGGCTCTTCTATTTCTTTATAATTCACCAATGCTCTTACTTCTTTTCCATTGTATGGTGGTTCAGATATATTAACTGGAAGCAAGGTTGTCTTATCATCAAGCTGAAGAAATGGCTTATTGTTTGCATCGGTCTTGACTGTAACCAAAGCATTAGGCATCATTATAGAGTAGTCGTAATCATCGCCTTTCAGGCATGATTGCATCATTAAGGCACCCATACTAAAGATAACTCCTTTTCTAATTATAGATAATAGTTTCATAATAGATAAAATTTTTATGTGTTAACCAATTTGTTCCTGTCATTAAAATGAGAAATCATACATATTAATGCTTTTGTTTTTGTTAAATAGATTAAAAACAATAGACAGACAAGAAAATATATTTCATGCATAATTATGTATGAAATATTCTTCTTTAGTACTTAGGTTTTATTTGTAACTTATGAATTATAATCAAAATGGGTATAATTATTTAAAAAAATAAAGGTATAAAATAAAACCTGTATATTAGTTGTAGGTAATTATTTCAGGATGTAATTTTGCGCAGTTTTTGGTGATAACATATAGTTGGTTTTATGAAATGAAGAAGATTTTATCTGTTCGTTCTTGGAATTTTATTAATGTGCCTTAGTTGTTGATGTATGTGTAATATTTTACATGGCACTTTATGATATAGATTTTTTATAATTAATATAGTCTGAGAAAAATATTAATTTCTCATAAAATTGTACATATTCATTATGTTCGTTTTTATTTCAATCATGTTTGGTGGCGCATTGATAGGTTATTTGTTGCGTAATAAGAAAAGCATAAGCAAAGTAGGCAATCTCATTTCTGTTTTAGTTTGTCTTTTATTATATATGCTTGGTCTTTCAATAGGTTCTAATAAATTTCTGCTGGAAAATCTCAGCACATTTTGTTGCCAGGCTGCATTTATAGCTTCTATGAGTATTGTAGGAAGTTTGTTGGCTTCTTGGTTTGTCGTTAATAAAGTTTTTAAAGCTGAGAAAAAAAAATGAAAACAAGTATTATTATTTTCGTTTGTTTTATTTTGGGATGTCTGAATGGTGTATATAGCAACATCGATATAGATATTCATGGTATCACTATTATCATATTATATAGTTTGATGCTACTTATAGGTATAAGTTTGGGGAGCAACAGAGAACTGGCAGAAATAAAATCACAGTTGAGTTTCAAAATGTTGATTGTTCCTTTTTCTACCGTTATTGGTACTTTTATTTTTTCCGCTTTGGCAGGTCTTATATTAAGTCAATGGAGTGTGTTTGACTGTATGGCTGTAGGTAGTGGATTTGCTTATTATTCTCTGTCTTCAGTATTGATAACACAACTCAAGGAACCGAGTCTTGGTGTTCAGCTTGCAACTGAGCTCGGTACTATAGCTCTGTTAGCAAATATTTTTAGAGAAATGACTGCTTTATTGGGAGCTCCTTTTATATACAGGATATTTGGTAAATATGCTCCTATTTCTGCTGCAGGTGTTACTTCTACAGATATATTGTTGCCTTCTATAGTGAGATATTCGGGAAAAGAAGTTATTCCGATAGCTGTTTTGCATGGATTGCTTATTAATGTAAGTGTTCCGTTTTTTGTATCGTTCTTCTGTAAAATGTAAAAAGAGACAATATCCAACTTACTATACTTCCTATAGTGTAAATTGTAGGGAAGTATGGTTATAATACAATAGCGTATAAGCGATTTTAAGATTTGATTAAAATCACTTATACGCTTATTTTATTCCACACATGTTTAATAGGAAATGGTATGTAGATTAGATATTTGTTTTATATAACTGTCACTAATGTGTCAAGGTAGGGCGGCTTTTTATGAGAAAAAAATCCCTTGAAATTTTACTTCCAAGGGATTTTTAATCAGTTGGCGGTGCGTACGGGACTCGAACCCGTGACCCCATGCGTGACAGGCATGTATTCTAACCAACTGAACTAACGCACCAATTTACTTTTACAGTATTGCTTTTTAGTTGGCGGTGCGTACGGGACTCGAACCCGTGACCCCATGCGTGACAGGCATGTA
>JAHHQV010000065.1 GCA_020026175.1 Phocaeicola sp.
TTTTCATCCCCTAAACTAAAGATTTAGGGGTTTTCAAATGTGAATCCTTATAAATATTATATTCGTGTTATATACATATCATTTATGCAGAGGATATCGTACAAATACAAGATCTATAAACAGAACCGTAATCACCAGAAGCGGCTCGACTCCCTGATGCGTATAGCAGCAGAGGTGTACAACCATGCCCTTGCCCTGCATAAAAGATATTACAGGTTCTTTCATAAGAGCCTGTCAAAGAATGCTCTTCAGAAGCACATTGCTAAAATCAAAAGCAGGTGTTACAACCACTGGAACCTTCTGAATTCACAGGCTATCCAGCAGATAACCGACCGTATCTATAGCGGATATGACCGTTTTTTTGCCCATGACGCTAAACATCCTCCGAAATTTAGGAGCGGACGTAAGTACAGGTCGGTAACATTTAAGAATAGCGGATGGACTTTAAACGGTAACGTGTTCACAGTGAATGCACTTCACCTCAGATTGAAATTTCACTGCTCCAGACCCATTGAGGGCAGAGTAAAGACTGTATGTCTGTCACGTGATGCCGTGGGAGACTGGTGGCTGTCCTTTTCCGTAGAAAAGGAAGAAAGCAAAATGCCGAAGAAACCGATGTCGGGTAAAACTGCAGGGTTTGACTTCGGATTAAAACATTTTCTTACGGGAGCGGACGAGCAGAAGATAGACTCTCCCCTTTATCTAACTCATGCCATCGGACAGCTTAAACGCAAATCACGCAACCTTTCACGCAAGGTAAAGGGCAGCCGTAGCCGTGTCAGAGCCAGACGCGACCTTGCACGTCTACACCGACGAATCTCATGTATGCGAGGCGACTTTCATTGGAAACTCGCCTTGCGTTTGGTGGAGGGATATGACGTCATCTGTCTGGAAACACTGCACATGAATGCCATGAAACGTCTGTGGGGGCGTAAGGTCAGCGATTTGGGATTTGCCGAGTTTGTTAACATTCTTTCCTACCAGTGCAGCAAGCACGGAAAGAAACTCGTCAGAATCAGTCAGTGGGAAGCTACTAGCAAGACCTGTTCCGTGTGCGGATATAAAGAAGAAAGTATGCCGTTGAAGATCCGACAGTGGACATGCCCGTCATGTGGCAAGACACATGACCGAGATGTCAATGCGGCACAGAATATTTTAAGAGTCGGGACATCGACTCTGGGAAGAGGGAACGTAAGACTCGCTTAGCGAGCTGTTCCCGATGACAACCGAATCCCATTCCTTCAGGTGTGGGAGTATGTCAAGCAAGAATCCACTCGCAAACAAGTTATTCTTAGACTTCCACAACGAAACTTTTATCAATTATATTACCAAAATAAGTAGGTGGTAATATAAATGAATTCATTGGAGTACCCATTGTCTTGGTAAATAACACGCCTCTCATAGATCCATAACATAAAGATGCGAATTGCACCAATAAAGCTGGTGTAAAAGTTATTTTATCATCTTTACGGATTTGTTCTATAGATTCTTGCTTAATATTAAAGAAACTTCTTAATTCTGCTTTTACCAATGGTTTCGTATCTTGTAGCATATATACTATTATCTTACTACAAAGTACATTGTTAGATTTATCAAAGGAAAACTGTGCGTCCGTTTGAAATTCTACTTCATTTACCTCACAAGAATAATTTTCTTCAAACATAGCAAATTGTTCCAAATCCATTCTGCTAAATTTGTACAAAAAAAGTTGGTTCATATCTAAAATTTATTACTAAGCATACAAAGTAGATAAGTCCATATCTGCTTCTAAAACTTTATTATTAACCCTATATCCACTAAAAGTACTACTATTTACTGTATTTGTTGAAGATGGAGTATATGTAGAATCTATTTTTATGGTTATACATGATGTATAGGGATGATTAATAGTAATAAGATCTTGACCTAAAATCGTTTGCAGTTTTGATATTGTCTCCAAAGTTAAATTTTCACCTCCCTTTAAGAGTTTTCCAACATAAGCTGGCGACACATCTAATCTCCTGGCCAACTCACTTTGTTTCATATTTTGAGTACGCAAATAATAATGTAAAGCTAAGGCTATTTCCTGAGACATCCGCAAAAATGCCCTGTTCTCTTTTCGAGCCTTTGCTCGATCTTTAGCTACCTCACTCCGAGGTTTAACTATTTCTTTTAGTCTATCTAAATTTACACTCATAATTGTTTGTTTAAAAGAACTGAATCTAATTAAAGTCATCAGTATCCATAACATAATACAATTAGATTTTAAAAATCCTCGAACCCTATCTATATTTTGCAATACATGATCCTTCAGATCTGGAGAGTTTTGTATTGAATCAGCTAATTTTATACCACCTCCGGTTATGATATACAGATTTGGCTGCAATTTTATAGCATATAAACGCAATAATGAAGGACGTTCTAATCCATATGATTTCATTGGGAGGCGCTCTAATTCAAATTCATATTTTATACCATTAAGAATTTTAAAGTAGGAATCAAAATCAGGTAAGGTCCCTTGTTTTACATTATTCTCTAATGTTTCAAAATAATCCTCTAAATCTGCGGCTTCTGCCAAGACCTGCCTTGCCGCATCTTCGGGTTCTATAATTTTCTTCCATATTGGAGACTGAAGATATGTTTTATTTTCAGTCATGAAATTAACTACATATCCGACATCATTCCATAATTGGAATAAACGGTCATATTCACATTCTTCTTCTTCATCGTAATGAATGCTATAAATATATGGTGGGTAAATATCTATTATTTTCAATTAAAATAAACTTATAGGTTTATAATTATATTTCTAATGCAAATGTAATCATAATAAACTTATTTTCCATAATGTATAATGTTAAAACATTAAACCTATAAGTTAATATAATGTTCATCACTATGAATGTCAAAAAGTTGCGTTTGTTATACATTTAGAGTATGTCATGTACAAATGAAGATCTTCCTTTAACAGAAAAGTGAGTATGCTCGTCTCCTTTGGTTTGTAAATACCATTCAGTGAATTAATATATAAGAAACGTTCTATACTAAACTTTATAAGAGAGAAATCACTCACGGAACATGACAGAAAAATACCTCTCCGGCAAGTCCGACAAAGACTATATTCCGGAAATTTGACATACTCCCATACCTGAAGGAATAGGTTTTCAATTCACATTAATCGTAAAAAACAACCCGAACATCTTGAAAAGAGTGGACACCTGCACTATCACATAGTGTTCACTCGAAAATCTTAAGCTGGCGCTTGTTGTCCTCTTCTTCCAAAGCCTTGCGCCTGCGTTCCGTTATCCGTCTCTTCTCCTCTTCCAGGACAAATGTCATGTCCTTTATCACACTGAGCCGTTTAAATTCATCTGTCTGATAAGGCAGATTCAGCGGATCATCACATAACCAATGAGCATTTATAAACATGATATATTAGAGATCTTAATAAAATTAGATTTTTTTATTTGAAAATTCATAATTTATCAATATATTTGTTTCAGTAAAACAAAATGAACTATGAAAGGTGTTATCCTTATAATATTATGTATCTTTATTCCTTCTTGTCGTATGCGTTCAACTTATTCAAATCTTGAAGAAACGTTATCACAAGCAGGAAACAATCGTAATGAATTGTTTCAGGTTCTTATACACTATGAAGAAGAGGGCGATTCACTGAAATTACGTGCAGCACAATTTCTACTCGAAAACATGAATGAGAAAGCATATATTACAGGTCTGATGGTGGATGAATACTGTGCTTTTATGGACTCTGTATTCCAAACTGGACAAAAGGATAAAAAAGAAATAACATCAATTTTAAACCAGTACGAAAAGCAAGCATGTTATTTGAAAGAAAAGCCGATTATATCTTTGGATGTACAGACCTTGACTGCTGACTTTCTGATTCGGAATATAGATGAAGCTTTTGCTGTATGGAATCGGCCCTGGAACCGTCATCTTTCATTTAATGAGTTTTGTGAGTGGATATTGCCATACCGTGTCAGTGCAGAAGTGCCTGAAGAATGGCGTACATTATATAGAGAACGTTTTGAACCTCTTTTGCAATCTGATACAATAAAGACAGCACGGCAGGCTTGTACCATTATTAACAATGAATTGTTAAAGTACCCTATTTGCATAACCGAAAAATCAGTTTTTCCTGTAGCCTTTCCTGCACATATTCTGATAAATATTAAATTTGGACAATGTGGAGACTATGCCAGTCTTGCCATGTTCGCTATGCGTGCATCTGGCATTCCAGTCGGTATTGAGATTATACCATATTGGGGGCGTGGAAATGGAAGTCATACTTTTAATGTATTATATGATAATGATAGTACTTTTCACGATTTTTCAGGTGCAGAACAAAATCCAGACGAGCATCTGATTCGCTTTCGTCATGAAATGCCAAAGGTTTATAGAAAAACGTTCGGCAAGCAGATTTCCTCATTGGCCATGCAGTGTGGCAACGAGGACGTGCCAGATTTTTTCAAGGATCCCTGTCTTGAAGATGTTACAGGCACTTATTCATTTATCGAATCTAAAGACATCACCATTCCATTTAAAGGATATCCTGACCGTAAGTTTGCTTATCTATGTGTCTACAACCCCAACCAATGGATTCCTGTTGCATGGGGCAAAAGGCAAGGAGACAGTGTTCGCTTCCAAAACGTGTGTCCAAATATTATTTATCATCCAGCATTTTATGCAGATGAGAAACTGCAGTTGACAGGTCACCCTTTCTTATTGGATACCTTGGGATGTGTCAATGTGCTTGCACCTAAGTCCGATATTCAATCTTGCGTAATAGGTACGGTATATAAAGATGCTCCTTGGCTAATAAATCTGCTTCCTACCTTTATCGGAGGTAAAATACAGGGAGCCAATCGTTCTGATTTCAGTGACGCAATAACATACTATACTTTTACTGAAAATCCTACATTAAAGTATACTATAGTATATTGCGAGAATACAAAGCCTTGCAAGTATTTTAGATACTTGTCATCAGATCATTGTACTGGTAATATGGCGGATTTGGAATTTTATACTGAAGGCTCTGATATACCTTTGAAAGGGAAAGTAATAGGAAAATATAAGCCTAGTTTATTATATTCTTGCTCTGGTGCTGAAGCCATGTTTGATGGTAATCCTCTTACCTTTTTCCATACGGAGGATACGTTGAGTTGGGGAGGTATAGAACTAGAAAAGCCTGTATCTATTTCTCGCATCCGCTTTATCATTCGCAGTGAGAATAATGGTATACGAAAAGGGAATGAATATGAACTATTTTATATGAATCAGAGCCAATGGGTGTCTTTAGGTAAAAAAACTGCGACAGAAGACGACAAACTTGAGTATAATAATGTTCCTAAGAATGCTTTATTCAAATGGATTGATCATACAAAAAATATTTCTAAAAGAATATTTATCATAAAAAATAATAAGGAGGTTTGGTATTGAATATTATGGAAACATTAAGAAAATCATCGTATCTAATTCCAATTAAATTGGAAAATGAAGAAGGAAAGTATATGCTTATTCATGGATATACAGGGGCTATGGATGTCGTTAGTGAAAGAGTTGTTTTGTATCTAAAGAACAATGATATAAGTAAGCTTTCAGATTCGACATTACAAGCTTTACATAAAAGAGGATATATTACAAATAAAACAAAAGAGGAAGAAATAGAATATGTAGAAAGGATAGCAAAAGCTTTACATAAAAGAGATAATATTTTACATAAAAGTTTCACATGGGTCGTTACATATAACTGTAATTTTAGGTGTCCTTACTGCTTTGAAAAAAGAGAATATAAGGATTCTTCCCATCATATTGCACTTACAAAATCTCAAGTAGACCAGTTATTTAATGCTATGATTGAAATAGAACCTAGGAAACAACTTCAAGATTCCGTAATAACATTGTATGGGGGTGAGCCTTTGTTGAAGGGAAATAAAGAAATAGTGACATATATCGTTCATGAAGGTAGAAAAAGGGGGTATAAGTTCCATGCTATAACTAATGGATATGATTTGGATTCATATTTTACTTTATTAGCACCAGATCTAATTACTCTAATTCAGATTACGATTGACGGAACGAAGAAAAATCATAATCAAAAAAGAAAACATTTTGAAGATTCAAATTCATTTGATAAGATTATTTCTAATATTAAATTGATTTTTGAAAAAGAATTGAATGTAGATATTCACGTAAGAGTCAATGTAGATAATTATAATTTGGAAGATTTTAAATCTTTATATTTATATTTTAGGGAAATAGGATTTTTGTCACATAAAAATTTTAAAATGTATTCAGCATTAATACAAGATAATAAGGAAGTCAAAGATTCAGATAAAAAAGACATTGATTTTCTATCTGAATCTGAGTATTTAGCAATTAATGAAAAGATGGGTACAATTACCTCTTGCGCTGGATATGATGCAATCTATAAAAAAATTGAATATGCTATTACAACTAAAAAACCCTTACCGTTAACAGCTGTGCATTGTACTGCTCAAACTGGAGAGTATGTATTTTCGCCTTTAAATGAAATTTATCCATGCTGGGAAGTTGTTGGGGATAAAAAGTTCCAAATAGGAACAATTGAGAATAATGCCATTAATTGGAATAAAAATGAATTAAAAAAATGGCATAGCCATGATGTTGCTTCTTTGTCTTGTAAATATTGTAAGTATGTATTTTTGTGTGGTGGAGGTTGCTTGGCAATGAAAAACAATCAATGTAATTTATTTAAAAGAATGATAATAAAAGCCGTAAATACTATTTATAATAGTATCCATGCAAATATGTTTAACAAATTAAATTAAATTAAATCATGAAAGATGATTTTTGTTCTGTAAACTCTAACTTTTCAGAGTTTGATCTTCAGCAATTGGAAGAACGTTTAGAAACAGATCCTTTAGTGTCTGGTGGACTATTGGATTTAACAGATGATCCAACACCAACTTGTAGATTTAAATGTCCTCATTTACAAAATTGTGAATTACAGTGCTAACTAAGTATTGTAATAGAAACATTAAAATCTATATAGAATAAATTTGACTTATATAGAATAATAAATAGGAATATTGATTTTCATTTTTCTAATACCTTATTCGATATAATGCTTATTGATTGAGCGACCGTTAATGATATTTATTCATGCAACATATTGAGTTTAGATAACAAATGTTAAAGCAAAATAAACAATCTTCAATGGTCGCTTTATTTTTTCAAATCACAAAGTTGTCATGAAAATATTAAGTTTAATTGTTTGTTTTTTGTCGTATTATATATTCCCATTAGAATCTCAGGTTTTAGTCAAGGGAAAACTGATGAGTGAAGATAATCATGAATTAAATTATGCGTCCATTCGGCTGTTAAGCCCCGACTCTTCCTTTGTACAAGGAACTATAACGGATAGTATAGGTAATTATTGTCTGCAAAATGTGTATTCGGGTGATTATCTGCTTTCTATAAGTTCTATGGGATATATACCACAATGGCATGCACTTACTATAGGGAAGCAAGATAAGAAATTACCTTTGTTTAAGTTGAAAAATAATAATATATTATTGGATGAAGTAGTAGTAAACTCTTCTTCTTTTGTCCGCAAGAAAGACCGAGTGTTAATCAGCCCTACCGAACAGCAAGTAAAACACTCTTCCACAGGATATGATTTGTTGTATAACCTTATGATTCCAGGTATGTATGTCAATACGCAAAAGGGTTCGGTAAATACATTGTTTGGAGAAGCGACTCTTTACATAAACGGACAAAAAGCGGACTATAAAGAAGTACGTGCTCTTCGTCCTAAAGACATTGAAAAAATAGAATATTTTGAAATGCCAACAGGGAAGTATGCAGGTGATAAAACTTCTGTCAACTACATATTGAAAAAGGCAAAAACAGGTGGCTATATTGCATTAGATGGAATGCAATATATCGGCTATTTAGCAGGTGATTACAATGCTAACCTAAAACTTATACACAATAATACCAGTTATATGTTATTTGCTGGTCATTCTATGGAGAGCAATGATGGCATACGAACAGATAAAAAAGAAATAATTCACTTTCCAAAACAGAAAATAATCCGTACAATCCATGTAGATGACGCCAAACTGAAAAGGAACAAACAATATGCACAACTTAATATTAATAACAGTAATGATAAACGAACGTTGACTGGAAAGATTTCTTTAGTTCGCCAAAGTATGCCTGACAATTATAGTAAAAGTATAGTTAAATATGGAGGTCCTTCGGTTAATGATATTAGTTCAAAAACTGAAACGAGCCAAACTACTCTAATGCCAAGTTTGAATTTAAATGGAAGCTTTAATTTAGGACAGACACAGTTTTTTAATATTGATTTTACGACTACTTATACGAACAATGAGTATATAAGAAAATATAGCGAAGGAAACTACTTTTCTCATACAGAAGCGGACGAAAATTTATACGATATTACATTTTCAACAGATTATAATATCCAGTTAAAACACAACAATTCGTTTGGACTGAATTTCAGCCATTTGCATTCTATTTCTTCTGCCACATATAAAGGAAGTTTCAATAAACAAAGTCATTTATGGACTGCTGAAACTTTATTAATGGGACAATACAATCAAAGTTTCGGAAAAGTTTACATGAGTTTACAATTTGGAGGGGACTTACTACAATATTGTTTACATAAAAATGAAACAAAACGTTACCTATCTCCTCATGCTAATATTTTATTGAATTATCGAATAAATCCCGAACATTCTATATTGTATGGATTGCATACAGGAAATTCCAACCCACCTATGGAATGGATAAACAATGTGAGTCAAGATATAGATTCATTGTCTATTAAACGAGGTAATCCGCAATTAGAAAAGACTGATTATTATAATAGTTATTTGGTTTATTCCTATCAAAAAGGAAAAATCAATATACAAGTGGCAGGTCTATATTGGGGAGCCGTGAACAACGTTTTTAGCGATTATTATATAGAGAATGACAAACTGGTGAATACTTTTCGTACAGAAGGAAATTTCCATCAATTAAAAGGGGCACTTGCTATTACTTACAAGATAAGTCCTAACTTACATCTTAAATTGTCAGGATTTTATCGTTATAATGAAATTACAGGAAAGATCAAGAAGCATAGGAACGAATGGGGCGGAAGTTTTGATATAAATTATTATTGGAAAGATTTTGCCTTTAATATACACGGTAAATCTACGGAAAAGACATTAGATAATTATCCTGCTTTCATTGATACACCTGCGACTTATGGTGCATTTGTGCGTTGGAATCATAAAAACTGGATGGCAGAAATCGGGACAGACAATACATTTAGCAAACACAATCGAACTAAAATGTATATGGATATGGGGGCATATCGTTTCCACAACAGTTCTTATAGTCGAACGTATCAAAAAACAGGTTATTTCAAAGTGGCTTATACATTTGATTTCGGGAAGAAAACTCCTAAAGAGCAACGCGATATTAACACAACTATAAACAGCGCAATATTGAAAGCAGAATAAAAAAAATGAGACCTTACAACGACATAATCATTCATCATCATTTTTCTTCTTCAATGCAGGAAGAAAAATTCCTATTGTCCTACAACGGACAATACTACGAAGCCAGTTATGCAATTGTAGAACTAGTGGAAGAACTGCAAAAGCATGAAGAGAAAGAAATGGCTATTGGAGAATACATCAGAAAAAAAGAAGGCAAGTATACCAAGGAACAAGTACAGGACGTGATAGAAAAAATCATAGCTCCTATTTTCCGTGTAGGACCGAAGAAGCGAACTTTTCTCTACGAAAAGGAATTATTCAGTGCAGAGACTATAGATAAGTTTTCTGATATGTTCCGCTTTTTGTTTCATAAAGAATATATGGCGTTGGTATTGGTAGTGATGATGGCATTGGATACTTGGTTTTTCTTAACTACCCATGATTTACTTTTGTTCAACAACAAAATAAACATCTACATGATGGTTGGATTGTTTATATTTATGATTTCTTCGTCCTTTTTTCACGAATTGGGACATGCTGCCGCTTGTAAATACTTTGGCATACGTCACGGAGGTATAGGTTTTGGCCTGTATTTAAACTTTCCCGTACTCTATACAGACGTTACAGAAGTGTGGAAATTGAACCGAATACAACGATGTGTGGTGAACCTTGCAGGGGTTTATTTTCAATCATACTGGCTCATATTCATGTTAGTGTTTTTTTTCGTAACAAGAAACGATATTCTACGTTATCTGATACTCATTATGAATTTGGGATTTGTAATGACGCTAAATCCTTTCTTCAAGTTTGATGGCTATTGGATTGTTTCAGATTTGCTGGGTGTACCTAATCTTCGGCAACGTTCTATGGAACTACTGGAATATCTGTACCGATGTATACGTAGGCAACCAATAGCTAGAAAGCCTTCCCTACTCAATATGCGTACACTAGAAAAATATGGCCTATTAGCGTATTCTTTCGTAGTGAATGCCTTTATGGGATTTTACTTTTGTTACGTTATCCCAATATTTCTATATCGTTTTATACAAACTTTTCCTAATGCGGTAAACGAACTGATTCTTTACCTTTCCAACCAAATGGTTCCTCCTTTTGCTCTATTGCGTAATATCAGTATGCAACTTATATTCTTGACCTTAATCAGCTATTATTTGTATAGAATCATTATTTCATTTACAAAACGTTATGCAAGAAAACAATAATACTAGTTTACGTCCACAAAAAGTTGCATTCTATACAACTGTTTGCTTTTTACTGATGGTAATTGGATTATTTATATTTCGTGTGTACGATTCCCATTTGTCTTTCTTGCTTTTACTTGTAGGAGGACTGATGGTAATTCGTGTGTTTCCTTTCAGGCGATGGACTACTATTGATATTTGTGTCGGAATTATTACTATGTATGACTTAGTGTCATGCTTTTATGCAAATTGTCCTTTGCCTGCTATACGAGTTTTCCTATACTCTTTTTATGCATTGGTCGTTTATCTAACATTACGTCGACTTCTGTCGTGGAAACCTACGGAGCGTATTATCTGTTTAGGTATTAATGTGATGACGAGTATCGCTCTTTTGATTGCGTTGTTATCTTTTATCGTATTTCGGAATTCTGTGTTGAGAGTTGGTTTTGAAGATACGTATCATTTCCGCTTTCTATTTCATCCTTTAGGATATATTACAAATGTGTGGTCAGAAGTTCTTCTGCTCTTATTAGGATGGCTATGTCTCTCTCGATGGCGTTATTCGGTAGTTTTAATATTTTTGACTTTTACAGCTATATTTCTATCTTTTTCCAGAGGAGCTTATGTCGCTACAGGAATTTATATTATTGGCTGTATATTTGTAATGCATAATGTAGACAAACTTCGGATAATCATTTCAGCATTGCTTGCTATGGGTTTGGTTATGATATGTTGCCCAAAGGAAATATGGACAACTTTAGAAATGAACCATAACTATTCCCAAAAGCAAAGTATGGAAGGCAGAGTACAAAGCACATCAGCTGCTTTGAAAGTATTCAAAGAAAGACCTTTAATAGGATATGGCAATGGTAACTATATGTATGCGATTGATACAGTTACTGGACAGGACAGCACAAAGCCGTTCACTTCGATGGCACCGAATACGTTGGCACTGCTTTTGGTAGAAAAGGGAATAATTGGGATATCACTTTATGTTTTGCTTTTCTTTACTATAGCCAAGACCTTGTGGAAACGAGGTAAACATCGAGAAAGCCATATAATCGGTTTTACTCTTCTTGCCTTGCTTATCAAAGATATGAGCCAGTCCGCATGGGAGGAAACACCTTTACTCATGCAAATGACATATCTCCTTCTCGCCTATCTTCAAAAGAAAGATGAGGAAGAACTGGAACAAGTCCAGTTTTCGCCAAGCTGCTATGTAGTAGCTGGACTTGCATTATCGGCTGTGTTGATCTGGAATATTCCAGATATATTACAGGCTGCTGATCCTACTGGGACATACCTTAAGCAGAAAGATTACAGAAATGCATGGATGCAGCATCCTGAAGATGTGCAACTTAGTTACCTTTATGCTTCTCGTACTCTTATGAAGGAAAATTCAACAGAGGCAGACAGTATATTATATAAACTGGTAAGGGATTTTCCAAAAAACAGTTTATATTTGAGTACTTATGCTGTAAGATGCTATGACAAAGATGACAAAGAAAATGCCTGCCATATGATGGCTGAAGCCATTCGCTATACTCCACGTCTACTGGATTATGATAAGATGAATCTCTGGAAGAATACTGATAGTGCTTTTCATGCAAGTGTGATACAGAAAGTACTAGCGACTAAACCTGGAAACAGTGCTTTGGATTATGCACACTATGGATATGTTGCTCATTGGAAGAGAGATACACTTACGGCAAACGCTTATCTGAGAGAAGCACTAAAGTTATTGCCAAACTTTGCTACTCCATATTTACTTTTAGGTGAACACGACAAATATAAATTGCTTATTTACGGAGCTTTCTGTTCAGACTTAAGGCATATACCACTTCCTGAAGACCCTCAGATTAATGAAAATTATTTACTAGAGAAACAGGTCGCAGTAAAAGTCAAAAAATGGTATGATTCAAAATATCAAATAGAATAGAAATAGAAACTTATCTATTTACTACATATCTCAATTGCCTTTGTTTTGTCCTAAAGTTTTTGTAACTATAGGTAAGTTTTAAAGCAATGACAATGTCACATATTATTTCTGACATTCAGAGATACAGCGTCCTTCTTTTCGCAAAGAATTCATGAAGATATTGCAGATAATGACCCTATAAGAATTCTGAGC
>JAHHQV010000066.1 GCA_020026175.1 Phocaeicola sp.
TGTCATTTAACCGCTGATTGATGGAATAACCTTTTAAAAGATAATCTTTCAATACGCTGTTCGCCCAGATTCGAAATTGTGTACCCCTGACACTCTTAACTCTATATCCTACTGAGATAATGACATCTAGATTATAAAAGTTAGTTTGGTATTTTTTGCCATCTGAAGCAGTTGTCAAGGATTTCTTGACAACTGAATCTTTAACTAACTCTTTCTCTTTGAATATATTATTGATATGTAAACTTATATTCTGTTTTGTAGAACAGAATAATTCAACCATTTGTGCCTGTGTAAGCCAGACGGTTTCATCTTCCATGTGTACCTCCAACTTGACAGTTTCATCCAGTTGATATAGTATTATTTCTCCTTGTTCCATCTTTTTAATATTTATGTATTTTTTCACGCTGCAAAGATATGAGATATTAAACAGATTCTGATTTTGTTACAGAACTTAATGAAAAAGACAATCAATTCATCATCGAGGTATTGTTTATCCATATCGGAATGACTACCCTGCTCTCCGGGCGGTTGACACCTATCAGCTTCTTGAAGAGGGTAGAAGCCTTGTACTGTTGAAGTGTAAACTTGTTTTGTTCTTTATCAAAACGTGAGTCTATCATATCCACAAGTCCCATCCAATCGAAGAAGCGTTCCATGATACGTACATTAAAGCATGGAATGGCCTCATTGATATATTGTGATTCTGTCATCTCATAGCAAAATGCAAAGTCAGGATCTACTTCAGCATACTTGGCAGCATAAAAATCTACATAACGAAATTCGTCTCCGTAAGTGTCGAGCAGAACTGCAACGTAATTTAGGGAATTATTGAATGGCGCAAAGTCATATAAATCTAACAAAGCAGTGTCAGCCATTAGTTGTACACAATAGAATAGATGATGGGCAAGACGTTTGGGGTGACCTTTCATCTCCTTGCCCAGCTTGGTAAGTCTGAGTGTCCCCTTGTACTTCCGGAAAAGTTCTACATATTGTAGATAATCCCAGACTGTAGCCCATTCTGGAATTGCAGATAGCACCATTTTCTTTTTGGGATAATTCTCCCAGAAAAAATCCTTAGGTCCCAAAGGATAGAGTTCCTCAATAACAGCAGTTGTCGGATTACCCACTTTCGTAAGAGGGATACCTTCAGCTGCCATATCGAGCATCCGATAAGTCATATTTACGAGCGGCATCTCAAGATACACGCTTTCGTCTGCAAAATCCTTTAAGTATGCAGTATCCTGTTCCTTAGTCCAGAAGTGATCAGACATAAGTTTCTTCATATATAATAATGTGTATTTAGTTATAAAAATAGGGACTTGTGAGAATTTATTTTCTGTTTGGTTGAATATCCTCTTCAGCCAGATAGTTATAAATTGTCTGTTTGGCCTTGATGCCGGTTATCTCCATTATCTGCTGTACGGCTGTTCCAGCCTTGTAGAGTTGGATGACAGCTTCCTTCTTCGGTTTTTTCATCTTAGTCCCTTCCTGTCTGCCGAACTTTACACCCCTCTTCTTGGCTGCATCAATTCCGGCTTTACACCCTTCGAGAATAAGATTGCGGTTATACTCGGCCAGTGATGCGAGTATCTGCATGGTGAACCTACCGACAGCAGTAGAAGTATCAAGATTGTCCTGTAGGGAAACTAGCTTGATTCGCCGTTGCTCCAGCTTGGCACAAAGGTCGAGCATTTCCTTGACGGATCTGCCTAATCGGTCAAGTCGGTAAATGACAAGTGTGTCACCGGAACGCAGGTAATCCATGCAAGCAGTCAGGCCTTCACGCTTAAACTCCTTACCTGAGATTTTATCCGTGAAGATTCGGATGCACCCGGCGTTGTTCAGTGCATCTTCTTGAGAAGAGAGGTTTTGCTCCCTTGTACTTACTCTGGCATATCCTATTTTTTCTCCCATAAGTCTAAAATATACTTGATTTTTCAAAGTTATTACATTTAGACTTAAAAAGCAAGAAAAATGCCCTATATATATAATGTATAGGGCATTTTTATATAGTCTATGGTAAACTATAGTTTATTTTAGCCCTATAAAAGATAAAAACAGCAAGAGAAAATGAATTATGGCGTCACAAATAAATTATAAATTTATGACAAGAGCAAATAAATTTTGTATTGTCACAAATAAATTATAAATTTGTGACAAATAAATCTTATGAGTATTATAACACAAATAGAAGAAAGAATCAAGTCATTTGGAAGAGGAAGCATTTTTTACCCTGACGACTTTATGGAATTGGGTACATCTGAGGCAATCAGACAATCGTTGACAAGATTAAGTAAAGACGAGAAGATTGTCAGGGTAGCCCAGGGAATCTATTGCTACCCTCAAATTGATGAAGAACTTGGTCTTGGTACTATTATGCCTACCTCAGATGAAATAGCCAGAAGTTTGGCAAAAAGAGACCACGCAAGGATTGTCCCGACTGGCTCTTACGCACAGCATATTCTTGGTTTATCTACACAAATACCATTGAACTGTGTATATATGACTGATGGATCAGCAAGACATCTGGAGTTATATAATGGAAGAAAGATAACTTTCAAAAGAACAACACCTAAGAATCTGTCTTTCACCAGTAAATTAGCTATGCTGATAACATTCGCTCTTAAATCTCTTGGTAAAATAAATATAGAACAGACCGTCATAAAAAGAATCCGAGAGTTACTGAAAAATGAGCCAAAGAGTGAAGTTATGAAAGACTTATGTTTAATGCCGGAATGGATAAGGAATATAGTAACAGAAGCTTATGAATAATTATTTTAGTCTAACAAAAGAACAACAGCAAAAGGTATTACAGGCAACAGAAAACAAGATAGGATTGCCAGGACAAGCCATAGAGAAAGATATATGGGTAACAACGATATTGCAAATAGTTTTCACCATGTCTTGTTCCCAACACCTTATATTCAAGGGAGGAACCTCAATATCAAAAGTTTGGAACCTGATAAAACGATTTTCAGAAGACATTGACCTTGCCATTGATCCTGTAGTCTTTGGGATTACTGGAGATATAACAAAGAAGAAAATAAAGAAGCTCAGAAAAGCGTCATCTGTTTATGTAAGAGATACATTCTATCCTGAGCTACAGGAATCAATAGAGAATCATGGCTTGGCTGAGTTATGTTCTGTGGAAGTTGAACCTGATGGAGAGGGTGACGGTACTTATCCTGAGCCAAGAAAGGTATGGATCAAATATAACAGTGTTTATCCTTCAGAATTAGATTACCTTAAACCAGTTGTCATGCTTGAAATCAGTGCCCGTTCACTAATGGAACCATGCACTGTTACCAAAGTAAAGAGTATGGTAGAAAACAACTACCCGAATATCCAAACGACACTGGTTGATTCTGATATTACCACTGCCAATGCCGAAAAGACTTTTTTGGAGAAAGCATTTCTTATACATGAAATGTTCTCTGTAGAAGGACATGGAAGCAAAGCAGACAGAAAATCAAGACATCTGTATGATTTGTCAGAAATGATGAAGCATGGTATAGATGACAAAGCTATAAAAAATGATGATTTATGGGAGTCAATCAGACAACATAGGGAAATATATACTTCTGTAAGTGGTATGGACTACGCTCCGGATATAAGAAAAAGAATAGTCCTCATACCACGAGAAGATATAATATCCGCATGGGAAAAGGACTATACTGATATGAAGGATGATATGATATTCGGAGATAAGTCGACATTTGACGAACTTATTGATATGATGAAAACCCTCCAGGAAAAATTTAGAGAAATACAATAAACTGAAGCATATAAAAAACTAATAAATTAAGAATTTAGATAAGCGAGTAACTTCAAGCGAGATGGAAATATATAATCTCACTCCCTTAAGTAATATTATAAAAAACCAAAAGCAGGTTTTAGCAATCCCAAAGCCTTTTCAACATCAACCTGATTTACGTCCATAAGGTCATCACCCCAGGCTTCAGGGAAATCTATGATGGATTTGCCGTTGTTCAAGACTGCGTTCCTTATGACTTTCTTTACGTTCGGAAAAGATGGCTCTATCTGGAAGTGCAGACAATGCCGGACAGCCACTATAAGGGTTTCTTCGTCAACAAAGAAACGAATGGTCACATTCATGTGAATCTGGTTTTGTATAAGGTAAAAGTCCTGTTTTCATATCAACATGATTTATAGGGTTAAACTTTATATCTGTAGTCCTTGTAGGATGTCTTGCGTATATCCACAGCATCATATACTTCGTCTGTATGTTCTGAATCTAAATATTATTTACTAAGGAAATTTAGGAAATATCAAGAAAAAATGAAGAGAATATATGATTCATTTGGTTATTTACCTAATTGATATATTTGAGTGAAATGTGCAAGTAACCCCTATATTGAAAACAACAGCTTTGGAGTATAGAAATTCACATAAATTGTCCGAAATAATGTACGAATTTCGGACAAATTTAGCCAAAGAACTTGTTTTGTCCGAAAAAAAGCATTAAATTCGGACAAAATTAGATGTTATGGTAATATCGAAAGTCATTAAAGAGCACATAACCAGGAACGGAGAGAACAAGATATACACTGTTTCGGATTTTGCAGACTTGAACAACGATATGCTTGTTACAAGGGTGCTGTCAAGGCTGAAGGAAGAACAGTTCCTTATCAGGCTTTCACAAGGCATATACCTGTATCCGAGCAGGAACAGGTTTGGAATTTGCAAGCCGAGCATTGATCAGATAGCCAATGCAATAGCTGAAAAGGATCATGCAAGGATAATACCTTCCGGCCTCACTGCCCTGAATGAACTGGGTTTGTCGACACAGGTGCCAATGAATGCAGTGTACATAACCAACGGGACACCGAGAACCATACAATTAAGCAATCGCTCAATCACATTCAAGAAAGGGTCTCCAAGATATTTTGCCTATCAAAGTCGTATTTTTACTATGGTGGTTACCGCCCTCAAACAGATAGGTGAAGAAAAAGTAAGTGATGAAATTCTCCTGAAGATAAAGTCGATACTTGATACGGAAGAAAAGGAGAAGGTAAACCATGACTATAAGATAGCACCGCAATGGATCAGGAAAAAGCTTAAAACCGTTTTATATGGAAACAACTGAGAAGACAATATGGATAAACCTGCCGGAAGATGAAAAACTCACAATATTGAGTAATATCGCCGAAGAAAAGGGAATAAAGGAAAATGCTGTTGAAAAGGATTTCTGGGTCAGCATGGTTCTTAAGGCTATGTTCAGTTTGGAATATAGTGACAATCTGTTTTTTAAGGGAGGTACAAGCCTCAGTAAAGGCTGGGGGCTGATAGAACGGTTTTCTGAAGACTGTGACCTGGCCATAGACAGGAAATATCTTGGTTTTGGAGAGGAACTATCCAGAAAGGATAGAACCAGATTAAGGAAAAAGTCGAAAGAGTTTATAGAAAACACTCTTTCAAAGGATTTAAATGTAAAACTTGAAGAACTGGGACTGCCCGGCAAATTTAAGATTGACATTCCGGAAATCAAGGAATCCGATAAGGATCCGGTCGAGTTCTTTGTAGAGTATGAATCCTGTCTTAAGGACAAGGAAGATTATATAAAAGAAAGGGTAAAGATAGAAATAAGCTGCAGGTCTATGTTCGAACCGTTTGAGAACGTGGAAATGCGGTCAATGATAGAGGATGCGTATCTGGAAGAGTCATTTGCACATCCCAAGTTCAGTGTCCCGACAGTAATACCAGGCAGAACCTTTCTTGAAAAGGTGTTCCTGCTTCACGAGGAGTTCAACAGGCCGGGTGGCTGTACGAGACTTGACAGACTGACCAGACACATGTATGATATAGAAAAGATGATGGACCGGGATTTCGCCAAAGAAGCGATGAACGATTCAGGAATGTATGAGGAAATTGTAAAACACCGCCAAAGCCTGACCGCATGGAGTGGTCTGGACTATAAGCTGCATAAACCATCAACCATTGATTTCATACCAGATGAAACAACAAGAAAAGAACTGGAAAAGGACTATTCGAAGATGCAGGAAAGTTTCATTTATGGTCAATCATTATCCTACGAAGAATTGATAGCAAGATTAAAAGAGCTGCAAGAACGCTTCAGGTCATTGGCTTGGGAAAAAGAAAGCGAATTCTTCAAGGGAGAGAACTAACTCAAAACATATTCATCTTTAAATGGAAAGAATTATAGTAGAACAACTTAGAGACAGGCTTTATTATGCAACAGACGCAATAGTTACATACATAGACAGCAGGGTACTTATTTGCAATTCAAATGAGTTTCCCCAAAGTCTGGAAGACAAAGCGGAATTTATAACTACCAGTAAATACTACATACTGGAGTCTGGCGACCTGTGCCCATGTAACGATTTATACTATAAAGAAGACATCAGGCTGTTCAGTAGAATCAGTTTCGAGAGAAAAGAAGAAATCAGAAAATTTGCTTTTGAATGTGTCTATTACGGGCTGATGGATGAACTGGAAGACGAAGGTAAGAAGAAAGACCTTGGTTTCCTCTTGAACAGAGCCATAGATTATTTGGATGAAATTGGGCTTACCCCAGCAGAAAAATATAAAGATGAAATAGCTGATATGTTACAAGAAATGATTGATAAAGAAAAGTAATAGCAAAGACACTTCAGGAGGGAGAGGGATACCCCCCTGAAGTAATAATTCTATAAACCGAAATTTGGCTTAAGCAATTTGAAAGCCTTTTCAACATCAACCTGATTTACATCCATAAGGTCATCACCCCAGGCTTCAGGGAAATCTATGATGGATTTGCCGTTGTTCAAGACTGCGTTCCTTATGACTTTCTTTACGTTCGGAAAAGATGGCTCTATCTTGAAATACAAGCAATGGCGCACAGACATTGTAAGAGTTTCCTCGTCTATGAAAAAACGGATGGTCACATTCATGTGAACCTGATTTTTCTGTTCAAATTTTTTCCTCTTGGTCTGGAGTTTTGCCAACCTGGAGTAGAAGAATGACGGAACATTTTTGCCTTCTGAAACAAGTCTTTTCATTTCTTCCTGGATTTCATTGATACCGTCACAAATGTCAGTAAGGTCAGTACAGTTTGAAGCGATTGTATAAGGTGAAAGTGTTGTTTTCATATCAACGTGATTTATAGGGTTAAACTTTATATCTGTAGTTCTTGTAGGATGTCTTGCGTATATCCACTGCGTCATATACTTCGTCAGTATGTTCTGATGGCATTATAAAGCCGTTACATTCAAGAATATGGCAGACTGTATATCTGGCGGTAATCCTGTTGTGCAAGATGACAAACTCAACATTCCTGAAAAAACCTTTGAAGGTCTTGCCTTTTGCATCTGTGATTAAAACAAGTTCTCCCTTCAGGTGGTCAAGTTCTGCAGCTCTCTGCTGTGCTTTCTTAAACAGTATGTTTGCACTTTTCAAGCCTTGATGAATAATTATTTCCGGTTTCATATGATGACAAATTAAAGTGTTGTATAATTGGGTTTATTATACCCTATCCTTTATACCTTGATACAAAGGATAGGGGAAATGAGTCAGTCTATATCATAGCCTATCATGGTATTGTCATTGATAAGCAGGTAATAATAGCCGTTACCGGTATTTCGGTATTCCTTCATAAAGCCAGCTGCCATGTCACCGTCTTCACGAGGTTCACACCAGAGTGTGCCGTCATATCCGCAAAAGTCAAACCTGTAGCTGGAATACTTCTCCTTCTTCCTGAAGGCTTCTTTGAAGCATTCCATTGTAACATTACCGCAATACTTCTCAATGGTGCTCAATCTGATACATTTTCCGTCAATGGTAGTACCTGTCGTGATATGGTTTTCATAAAGTGACATCTCCGGATCTGCGTCTGCAATCTGTCTTAGCCATGCGTTGGTGTGTGAAGCCTGGCTCGCCAGCTTCTTATATTTCAAGACCTCTTTACGGACAGTTACTTTATCATCTTCTCCGGTCGGGTAATAGACATCCTGAATGGATGCCCAGTCATAGAACTTGTACCCTCTCCTTTTCTTCCTCTCTGCGATGATACCTATCACTCCTTCCTGACGGTTAATGAAAAGTCTTCTGCACTTACCGTTGATTTTAACGTAAAGTGATGTAGGGTTATTCGGGTTACGGAGATATGCTTCTGCCGGATGGATTGTTGTTGTGTTCATATCGGTAAATTTTGAAGATTAATACTATTTTGATTCTGTGACATAATCAGATTAAGAGAAAACCATATCTTCGGCAAACCTCTCTATCCAGTCAACGATATGGTTCATGTTATATTCAGAAGTAATGATAGCTTCCGTCTCGCTTATCTGCGTGAATCTTGAAGATTCATATCCGTCAATGAACTCCTTTAAGCTCTCAACGCCGAACATTTCCTTTTCTTCTTCAAACTCCTTATCTATTTCAGTAAGAGGTTTATTGAATGTGATGCGCAAAGTTTCATAGTTCTTTTCCATAATACAGTCATTTAGAGTTATTGATAATGGTAATATTTCCGTACACTTTTCTGAATGCTTCTGATACATCATCAAAGTATCTGTTGCCATATTCACAGGTAAGTTCCTTTGTCCAAAAGTCAAAGCTGAAAGATTCAGTGCAGTCTATCGTTACACTAACATAGTCCTCCATACCGCTCTGGCACACAATGGTATGCCGTTGTACCTTAAACTGACGGTTCAGGCTCATATATCTTGCGGTCAATTTCTTAACCATCATTTCAATCCATTTCATAATGTATGTCATTTAATTGTTTTGCTACTTTTACTTGAAAAAGTAGTCACAACCTTTTTTGAAGGTTGTGCTACTCTGTTCACTTAGAGTCTGCCTTCATCTGCATAACTATAATACTTGTCATTGCATACTATCAGATGGTCAAGCATTCGGATATTGAGTGTCTTTGCTGCCATCACTGCCGTTTAAGTCAGCTTGTCATCCTCTGCACTTGGTCTGCGATTTCCACTTGGATGGTTATGGGAAAGAATAAATGAGGTAGCTTCGCAAAGAAGGGCTTCTTTAAGCAATACTCTCAAGTCAACTGGACAAGCCGCATAGCCTCCTGCTGATATGCGGATTCTTTTGATAACTCTTGAAGACTGATTCAGGAAGATTGCCCAACATTCTTCTGTTTTGTTATCACCCATTATCGGTTGCATATAGTCAAATATATCAGTACTGCATTTTATTATGGGTCTTTGGTTCTTACTTGAAGTACACCTTTTATAAAGTTCAACTCCAGCCATAACCAAAGTGCGTTTGCCTGGTGTCATTTTAGCCAACACTTCATCAAAGCTGCATTCTTCACCATAGCCCACTTCCTTTTCCTGTACCTTGTTCACCATCACTGCATTATTGGTAAGAATGTACACAAGTTCTGAACTGTCCATCAGTCTGTAATCTCCGTTCACTTCAAATCCTTTTCTCATATCCGTATGCTTTAGTAGGTTAAAACTTGAATTATTCTTCAGCTAGATTTAGACCTTTTTAAAAACCTTTGTCTTGGTTTGGTCTTTTGTCCGCTGACTTTTTTTTTAGAGAATCATTCCCCATCTGAGTTTGAGCCTTTTTTTTACGGCATTTCAAAGTATGGTAAAGTGGAATAAGAAAAGTTTTGGACGAAAAAAATGTTGGGACAGCGAAGCCGTCATCGTTATTTTTTTCAGGACAAAGTCTGAAAGCGTAACTTTTTCATTTCCGCTAGACCAATATACCTTTGCCGTACAAAAAATAAAGGCTATCAGATGGGGTTATACCACTAAATGAGGAAGCGGACAGCAGAAAAGACCAATGAAAGACAATCGGAAAAAGATTCTTACCGATTTATGTGTCAGAGATAAAAATATAAAATCCACAGAGTATCGAGAACTTGGAACGTATAGAGCCCGACAACTTGTTGAATCGCCATTATTATAAAACTTAAACAAGAACGGGAATCTCTTTAATAAGCGAGAAGACCTATAGCTACGGCAGCATCATACAGATTATCAATATATTAAGAACAATAACCTTAAGAAATAATTTATAGGTTATATGAAAGGAATAAAGGACTTGTATATCTCAGAGTAAATGAATGGATAGAAAAAGGGATACTAACAATATCTCGGAATCGTAATGTGGATTATATCTGCTATCAGAAAATACCCTGACCTGTACATGCATGCCATCACTTGATGATGTTGTCCCGTCACCCCGATATGATGGAAGATATAGCCTGTGCTAATAATTTACAAGACAGACCTGAGTATTTTTAATTACATCATCATGCAGTCTCCACTGAGAGATTTTGGCAAGTTTATGGTAATCAAATCATATCTGGACACTTTTAAAAGGATTTCAGTCTGTTTTACATTCGGAAGATTTGTAGCATATTCTTATTCTCTAAATCATATATGATAGTTGATAATAGGTTATGACATCAGAAATCGTTTGTAGAATATGCATTCGAATAGCTTGAGAAACCGTAAAACTATATGCATTATACTTATGTTAATCTCAATCTTTATTGAATTATACCCGATTTGATATAATTGTAGTAAACAAACAACAAATTATACCCATACTGATATAATATAGAAAAATTATTGTAACTTTACACCCGAAAAGGTATAAAACATGATATTATGAATGATCTTTCTACTACAGTTAAATTGTTGCGAAAGCAATATAATCTGACACAAGAGGAACTTTCATTGAAGTCGGGTGTAGGATTGCGTTTTGTGCGGGACTTAGAACAAGGTAAAGAAACACTACGTCTCGATAAAGTGAATCAACTCCTTGACTATTTTAATTATGAAATGGTTGCCACTCAAAAAAACAGTAATACGTGAATTAGGGATAAGAAAGTATCATTAAAAGTTGGTAATCACTGAATTATTTTGTATCTTTAAGTCTGATAAACAAGTGATTACAAAATTAATAGCAATGATTACCAAGGATAAAATTACGGAAATTTTCTGTATTATTGATGAGTTTGATAAGAATTTTGAGTTTGAACTGAAGAAAAATCTTCTTCCGGTCACTGATGGAAAGAAACATCGTAACCGGAAAGCCTCCTTGTCTGATAGTGAAATCATGACCATTCTTCTCCTTTTCCATTTCGGAACTTATCGTAATTTCAAGCATTATTACATCTATTGTATTCGTGAACACATGAAACGTGATTTCCCCAATGCTGTATCATATAACAGATTTGTAGAACTGGAACAGCGCGTATTCTTCAAGCTTGTTTTCTTCCTTAAACTTTTTGCGTTCGGAAGATGTACGGGTATAAGTTTTGTTGACAGTACCATGACACCGGTATGTCATAATCTAAGACGTTATGCCAACAAGGTATTTTGAGGACTCAAAACAACTGGCATTATTCTAAACTTATCCTGAACTCAGGCAAGGAATGCATAATCTGTATCTAAATCATATAAGGTTTATATGTTCTCAAACTTACTCATAGGTTTAAACACATTTTCACCTTATCGCCAGGAAAAGCCCTTATAGAAATGTTTGTTAAAAAAAACACAGGCTATTTTAAAGGTTACGTATTGTAATATAAGAGCAACCTATGTAGGAGACATTATGTTATGTATTATATTTGGCTAGACAAATAAGAGAAGGATGTATTCATAGAGTTACTATATACAATAATGACATAGTATCAACAAACAAAATTCAGATGAATTATGAAAACATATAACAGCAGGTTAGAACTTAAAGAAGAAATCAAGAAAACCTACGCCAAATTCATTGCAGAATTTGACAATATTCCGGAAGATATGAAGGATCTCAAAGCTGAGAATGTAGACCGTTCTCCGGCCGAGAACCTGGCCTATCATGTCGGATGGACCACTCTCATATTGAAATGGGAACAGGATGAAAGGAATGGTCAGGAGGTAAAAACTCCCACCGAAATGTTCAAATGGAACCAGCTCGGAATGTTGTATCAATGGTTTACGGATAACTATGCCGGAATGTCACTAGGAGAACTAAGGGCAATGCTTGACATGAATATCAAGAGAATTTATGAAATGATTGATCTTATGTCTGACGAAGAAATGTTTTTACCCCACAAGCGGAAATGGGCAGACGATGCAACCAAGTCAGCCATTTGGGAAGTTTATAAATTTATACACATCAACACCGTAGCACCGTTCGGCACTTTCCGGACAAAAATCAGGAAATGGAAGAAACTTATGCTCTGAATATATGTAAGTGTTAGTATAAAAGCAAGGGGAGGGGGCAAAATCCTTTTTGAGAAGATGAGCCTATAATTTAAAATTTGAGTGTCTTAAAATACCAAAGAAAGGACCGCATCATTACTCAATATAGAGTTTGATACGGTCCTTTAAAATATTATAGTTACAATCTGTAACTTCGAAGAGTAGTCATTTTAGTTTTAACACCTTCCCCAAACACAATAAGCACATTATGGTTCTATCCTATCTTTACAGTTAAGAATAATGATGTGACGGCATGCTCATAATTCATTTTCCAAAAGGAGAGGTAAAGATAAAAGGCCTAGCGTCAAGTTAGAAGTGCAACAAATCGGTTTATTTTCACAAGTAAAAATAC
>JAHHQV010000007.1 GCA_020026175.1 Phocaeicola sp.
TACCACAACCTCATCAAGAACTTCTGTGTCTTCTTTCAAGGTTACAGCCAACAACTTACCTGAAGCTGCCGTCATCAACTGAGACTTATATCCTATGTATGAAATTTCTATATTCGATCCATCTTCAGCATCAAGAGAAAATTTACCGTCAAAATCAGTAATTGTACCTGTTGTGCTACCTTTCACCATAACAGTGGCACCTATAACAGGTTCTCCTTTTACATCCTTTACTACACCTTCAATCTTTTTTATCGGATTTTTCTGTTTAGGAGTTATAACAATGTATCCTTTATCTATTTTATAGGTGCAACCAGTACCAGTAAGTATTGTATCAAGAACTTTCAAGACATCTGTATTTGTCTGATTCAAGGTTACTTTTTTATTTACATCAAGTTGTGTTGAATTGTATGCTATCTTATAATTTGATACAGATTCAATCTTTTGAAAAGCTTGTTTCAATGAAATCTGTTCTCCATTGAAAGTCACTTTCTGTGCATTGACCGACATACTACCAGCCAACATCAAGCCAACTCCAAAGGTTAATGCTTTGTTGAATTTCATGTTCATTTCATCTTAGATTATAAAATTATTAATACATCTATTAGTTTGTACGTACATAGAGTAGACAGAACAAACTTCATTTACACCCAACAGGAATGTATTAATAAAGGTTAAAGGTGTATATAGGTAATATTTTCAATAGCCCATATACACCTTTATATTATAACAATCGGTATTCATTCTATATAAACAATATTTTCTGATATTTTATAGTCCAATTCCGGTATCATAATCTTAAGTATATGGAAGATATTTTCAAGAGACTCATTCTTGTTATAATGTACATATACTTTTTGTTCATTGTATAAAGAATTACGTATATGAATTTTCACACCGTATGTACGTTCTATAATACTCATTACATCTCCAAATTTAGTATTATTGAAATAAAGTCCACCCATGCGCCAATCGGAATAGTCGGATGCCTGTACATTAAATTGCTCTACTTTATTTAAGGAAGGAGTATATACCAGCTGGTTATCGGGTTGCAAATAATATGATTTAGTAGTGTCATTCTTTATATTTATCTTTAATGCACCTGTCTCAAGTGTGGCTTTTGTCTGTATATCATCAGGATATGCCGATATATTGAAAGTTGTGCCTAACACCTGCAATTTCATAAAATGAGTATTCACCACAAATGGATGTAATGAATCTTTAGCTACATCAAAGAACCCCTCTCCCATCAAATAAACTCCTCTATCAGAAGTTGAAAATGTAGAAGGGAATATAAGTGTACTACCAGAATTAAGCCATACCGTACTACCATCAGGCAAAATCACCTGTTCGCGTTTGCCTGCAGGAGCATAATATTGTACATAAGAAATTTCCGGAACCAATTTGTCAACTTCATTCATGTCTTCATTATTAAAATAAAAGTATGCTGAAGTACAAAGCATAATAAAAGGAAAGAACCAGACTGCAGCTATCCGCATACAATAATGTAATGAATAAATAGTCTTCTTTTTTTTATTATGAATAGTAGCTTCTACTTCATCATAAGATTTCTCCCATTCTAATGAAGAATCAACATCTATCTCATTCCACAATTGCTTCAACGCTTCATCTCTCTCCATATCTTTACATGGATTGACGAGCCTATGATATACACGAGACTTAAGATTGTCAGATATTTCATCGTGTTTGAAAAAATAGTCAAGTATTTGTTTTATGTAACTCATAATTTGATTTTTACTGTTCTTGTTAATAGACAGACACAATTGATCATATACCTAATCAATTAACATTATATATAATACTATTACTACACCAATAACATTCCTTAAATCTTTCAAGGCAAGATTGATATGATTTTCAACAGTTTTTTTCTGTATTCCCATTTTTATAGCTATCTCATCATTACTAAGACCTACATAACGACTTAGACGGAAAACTTCGCGACGTTGTAAAGGCATCTCTTCGACAGTAAGATCTATGAGTAGTTTTAAATCGGCTGCTACTATTTCATCATATGGAGTAACCGTTTCAATAATATCAGGAAAATCATCTTCAGACACAGGTAATATGTGACGCGCTTCTATATAATTGAATATTGTATATTTTGACAAAGTAAACAAATATGAATCAAAATTATTGACCGAAGCAAAAGCTTCTCTTTTCTCCCATAGTTTTATGAAAATCATTTGTGACAACTCGTCTGCCTCATCTGTATCTTTCAAAAAACCATAAGAGAAAGCTCTTACCTTTGAATAATATTTACGGAATATATATCTGAAAGCTTGTTCGTCTCCTTCAGATAATCTGAGCATTATCTCTTTTTCCTTCTCCATAATATTTTAAGTTAACGGAATAATATTTTTATTTGTAAAGATATGACATTTATGCAAGAAACACAACGATACAAAAAAAGGGAATCTTCCCAGACTCCCAATCTTCATTAACCTTAAATCTAATACCATGAAAAACACTATGCAAATATAGTGCTTTTATGTTATGCAACATATTATCATCATGGTAAAAACTAAAGTTTTTAATCTTTTTTATGATATAGAAAGTCTAATGATATAATTATTATATATCTATTCACAATTAAATATGTTCTCTTCTAGAAATCTCATCCCTCAGAATTGCAGCCCTCTCATAGTCTTCATTTTCTATAGCTGTTTCCAATTCCAATTTTAGCATGTCTGTATCTACAGAATTCAATGGCATTGAAAAACCTGAACCATCAGGAGTTACATGGTGAATCTGCTCTCTCTCAAAAAGTTCATCGGTTATATATACATTAAATCCTAACTTAAATGAAAGTGCAAAAGATTCTGCTGCTTTTGCCTCTATTTTAAATTGTTTACCAGAACTATTCACTCCATAAATATATGAAAAATACACTCCGTCTACCACTTTGTATATTACTGCCTTTTCTATCATTACTTCTGCCTCACACAACAATGCAGCAGTCAAGTCATAAGCCAATGGATATGAAGACTTTTTTTTCACCATACAAGTCCTTAAACACATCGCTTCCATATCACTTATGATTATGGCAAGACGTCTTTTCGTATCATTACCATACATTTCTTCCAACACCATTGCCTTCGAAGTGAAAGGTTTCAACAAATCAGATATTGCAACAATCTTAAGTTCAATCTCCATTATATCATATTTTTTAGTTTTTAATCTTCATGTTTTCAAGAATGTAACAAAATTAACAAAAAAACATATCATACAAACAATTAATTATTCAATAAATTTCAATATAAAGTTTTATTTATACTTTTACACAAACAGTTTACTCGAAAGAAGATATACATAAACAAAAATATACAATGAAAAATAAATACTTGTATGCGATGTATGTAAAGATGCATCATGAAAAGGATATAACCGAAACACTCTAAATAATGAGGATAATAAACTACATAGAAGAAGGACATCTTAATGACATGCTTGATTTCTACTATTTGAATGTAATGAGTTTGTTACTCAAAAAATTTACAGTTCCATATACAAACAATCCTAAGAATTGTGCAAGATATTCATTACAATGCAATATCTCTATCAAAAGAACTATAAAAATAAACTGTGAAATATAGGCTAATGTAAATGCCATAAGAAAGAACAGCACCTGCTGATGGGTGCTGTTCTTTTTTGTTTCTCTATCTAAAGGAAAAATCCAGTACTTACACCATAGGAAATTATTTGTTTGTGCCAATATATACGCCACCACATTGGCTATGAGGTATCCCATACTGCACAAATGCATAAGAGTCCATACAACAGATGCTATAATCAAAGCATTCAGAGTCCCAACTATGGTAAATCTTACTATACGTACTGTTTCTTTCATGAAAATATTCTGAAAAAGGCACGGAACAGGCTATTCCCCATATCCGTGCCTATATATCTATATAAAATTATATATTATTTCTTTTCTTTGATATCAACTATCAAATTCAATTCATCCAACTGTTTCTGATCCAAGAAACCTGGTGCGTCAAGCATTACGTCACGACCTGAGTTATTCTTAGGGAATGCTATGCAGTCACGGATAGAATCCAAACCAGCAAACAAAGATACCCAACGGTCAAGACCATAAGCCAAACCTCCATGAGGTGGCGCACCAAACTTAAATGCATTCATCAAGAAGCCAAACTGTTCTTGAGCCTTTTCAGGAGTAAATCCTAATATTTCAAACATCTTGGCTTGAAGTTTTGAATCATGTATGCGGATAGAACCACCACCTACTTCTACACCATTTACAACCATATCGTATGCATCAGCACGAACAGCTGCAGGATTTGTATCAAGAAGTGCTATATCTTCATCCTTAGGATGAGTAAAAGGATGGTGCATTGCCATAAGGCGACCTTCTTCTTCACTCCATTCAAACATAGGGAAATCAATAACCCAAAGACAAGCAAACTTGTTCTTGTCACGCAATCCCAACTGGTTACCCATCTCAAGACGAAGTTCACAAAGCTGCTTACGAGTTTTCATGACATCATCACCGCTAAGGATGAGAATCAAGTCTCCAGGTTTTGCATCAAATGCTTCTCTCATCTTCTGAAGTACTTCCTGTGAATAGAACTTATCTACACTTGACTTCACATTTCCATCTGCCTCAACACGTGCATAAACCATACCTTTGGCTCCAATCTGAGGACGTTTCACAAAATCTGTCAGTTTGTCAAGTTGCTTGCGTGTATAAGTCGCAGCACCTTGAGCGCATATACCACCAATATACGCAGCATCATCGAATACAGAGAATCCATGTCCCTTCATTATATCCATTAGTTCTACAAACTTCATTCCGAAACGTATATCCGGTTTGTCGCTACCATAGTATTTCATAGCATCTGCCCAAGGCATACGTATAAATGGTTCTGTAAGCTCTACTCCACGCAATTCCTTAAACAAGTGTTTTGCCATTCCTTCAAAAGTAGAGATAATGTCTTCTTGCTCAACAAAACTCATTTCACAGTCTATCTGAGTAAATTCAGGCTGACGGTCAGCACGAAGATCTTCATCACGGAAACACTTTACAATCTGGAAATAACGATCAAACCCTGAAACCATCAAAAGTTGTTTCAGTGTCTGCGGTGACTGAGGAAGAGCATAGAATTGTCCTGGATTCATGCGTGAAGGAACCACAAAGTCACGTGCACCTTCTGGTGTTGAACCGATAAGCATAGGAGTTTCTACTTCAAGGAATCCCTTGCTGTCAAGATAACGACGAACTTCCATTGTCATGCGATGACGCAATTCCAAGTTATTGCGTACTGCATTACGACGCAAGTCAAGATAACGGTACTTCATACGAAGGTCATCGCCACCATCAGTATTGTCTTCTATAGTGAACGGAGGAGTTTGAGCAGAATTCAGTACTTTAAGTTCCGACACTATTATCTCAATTTCTCCTGTAGGAATATTATTATTCTTGCTAGAGCGTTCATTTACAGTACCCACTACCTGAATAACGTATTCACGTCCCAAGTGATTGGCTTCTTCACAAAGAGCAGAATTCACTTCTGTATTGAAAACCAGCTGTGTGATACCATAACGGTCACGGAGGTCAACGAATGTCATTCCTCCCATTTTACGCAAGCGCTGCACCCATCCTGCAAGCGTTACACTTTTGCCTGTATCGGCAAGTCTCAACTCGCCGCAAGTATGACTTCTAAACATATGTATTTTATTTAAATCTTTTGAACGACAAAGGTAGTATATGTTTTTGATTTATGCAATAAATTCACTTTTGAGTTTCCTCTAGCTTGTCCTTCAATCGTTTCAACAAAAAAATCGAGCCCTGCAATTTCGGATTTTCATAACCTATTTCGGCCTGAACCGCCAATTTTTCCAATGTATCTTTCACATCCGGTATATATGTAGCTTTATCCAATTGAATTGATACTGGCAGTTTCTTGTCATCGAACCATTTTATAAGTTCCATAAGTTCATCGTACGAATATATTTTCAAATCTTCCATATAAAAATTATTATTAGTATCACTCAGAAAGGGTATCCCACAGCAAAATGGAAAGTAAAATCTCTCGAAAATTTAGGCTTTATAATAGGGAATCTGTCATAATTCTTTTCCATCGGATTTATAGCCTTCATTCCACCGTCAAAACGCAGAATAAGGAAATCCAAATCGAATCGTATACCCAAGCCATACGACATGGCTATCTCTTTATAAAAGCTGTCGAAAGCAAACTGTCCTGAAGCTTGTGAATCTCTTTTCTTAAGAGTCCACACATTACCTGCATCAATAAAGGCAGCGCCGTTAAGTTTCCAAAACAGATGAGTCCTATACTCAAGATTTAAATCCAACTTAATGTCTCCAGTATGATTTACATAATCTAGAGAACCGTCATTGCTTTTATAACCACCTGGACCAAGAGAACGCACACTCCACCCTCTCACACTGTTGGCACCACCCGAGAAATAAAGTTTTTCAAAAGGCAAGCTTTTTGAGTTACCATAAGGAACGGCTACTCCTGCGCCAATATGAAATACGAAAGCATTTCTATCATCTATTATTATATTTTTAGCAAAATCAAAATCGGCCTTTATATATTGTGCAAAACTTATATTACCAAGTCTGTAGGATTCTCCATTCTTAGGACTTTTACTTATCATTTTAGAAAGACCATAAATTAAATTACCAGATTCTTCTATATTAAAGCGAATTGAATAAGAGCTTCTTTTTACTGTCTGTTGTGTAGAAGCTCCAGCACTATGATATGTATAGGTATATCCCATTCTAACTATGAACAAGTCTTCATAACTATATCTTAAAAGTGGATTTACATCATCCATATAATCAAGGTATTCAATAAATGCACCAGACCTGTATGGCATATATATATAGTTAACATCAACCACATCAAAACGATGTGCAGATCTGTTCCTTCCTATCCATTTGTAACTCCATGCAGCCGAAGCCAATGTCCTCTCAAATTCCGGACGAATCTGCCAATTATATTTTGCACTCACCTCTGATTTTGCATTAACTCGTCTTTTGAAGTCATTACTAAGAAAAGGAAACATAAACTCAGGAAAATCAAGACTTGCTTCCACTCCATATTCGGTATAATTACTATTGGCATATCCCTCAAGCCCACTTACGGCTTCATAGGCACCTCTAAGTTTAATAGTAAGATTTTCGGATCCCTTGAATATGTTTCTATGAGTATAGGCAACAGAAGCAGCCGCCCCCAAATCACCTGCCGAGTTTGTTCCGTCAATTTGGAAAGACAATACCTTATTCTTGTTTTTTGAAAGACTTACATATGCATCAAGGCACAATGTATCCCCCACCATACCCTCAGAAAATCTTATATTAGAATATTTCAAAATACCAAGTTTAGACAATGATGAGTACGTTGATAACACATTATTATTAGAATACAAGTCTCCTTCATTTATCCTATTATGAGAAACTATGACTCCAGGTCTCAAGAATAGTTTATTATCATAAATAATGTTCAGGTTACCTTTTCTTATAGTATCAAGCCCTATCTTATCCTGTTCATACAGTTTGCTGTCAATATCCATAAGATAATTCACGCTCCTTATCTTATACTGGCGGTGAAGAGAACTTCCAGAGCCGTTCTTTCTGTTGTATGAAGCAATATTCATAGTCAAAGACACATCATAAGTACCGCTTATCGTATCTGCCTGATAAGTAATATAGTCTTTGTTAAACTTATAAAACCCTCTATCCAACAGGTTCTGAGTTATTCTGTTCCTCTCCTTCTCCAGTAGTTCTACATTAAACCTCATTCCATCCTTCAACGTCAAATTGGCAGAATCTTTATATATAATATTTCTTATATTATAATCTTCTATATTGTATTTTATCTTAGAGATGGTATATGGTTTACCCGATTTTATAACATAAAAGACATCAATCTTGTTACCGTCTATTTTTTTATCTACAGATACACTTGCTCCAAGAAAACCACTGTTCTGCACTGCTCCCAGCATCTGCTGTTTGGTTTCCTTTACCATATTTTGATCATAAATCCTAGGTGAGTCTCCTATTCTTCTGAGTATTCTGTTTATCCTTTTTGTAGAGTCCAATCCTGAGGCACCATAAATATACATTGGTAGCTTTACAAGGCTAAACCATTTTGAGTTAGGTTTTTGTCTGACATAAGATTGCATGACAGAAGGTTTGATTTCCTTATTGTCACTCAACACCTTCACTTCATTTAAAAGATAATGATTTTCGGGAATAAATTTACTGACCGAGCAACTATTCATCAGCAAAACAAACAACAAAATGTATAAATTATATATATTTTTTTTCATTCCTTCAAATCAATATTTTATTTGCAAATCTACAAAAAAAACCTCTATCAATATAGCGATAGAATAAATTTATACCTTTTATATGAGTTTTATACAAGTTTATTCGAAATATCTTATTAGATTTGTTTTATAATTCAGATTATTAAGGTTAAGACTATGCTCAGCAAGAACAAAATCAAATTTATACGTTCTTTAGAACAAAAGAAATTCAGGAAAGAATCAGGCTCATTTCTAGCAGAAGGCAAAAAGCTTGTAGCCGATTTGCAAGGACATTTCAAATGCCGTCTTATAGCTGCAACTACACAATGGCTGAATGCAAACAGAAATATATCAGCTGATGAAATTATAGAAGTCACAAAAGACGAACTGTCAAAGGCCAGTCTGCTGAAAACTCCGCAAGATGTGCTTGCCGTATTTGACATTCCGTCATTCCCTTTCGAAAAAGATATACCCGATAAAGAACTTTGCCTGGCATTGGACGACATACAAGACCCGGGCAATTTGGGAACTATAATAAGAATAGCCGACTGGTTTGGTATAAGGCATATATATTGTTCTACAGAAACCGTAGATGCTTTTAGTCCTAAGACAGTACAAGCCACTATGGGAGCAATATCAAGAGTTTTTCTACACTATTGCGACATAAAGGAATTAATTGCAGACTTAGACAACGTACCTGTATTCGGAACTTTTCTAGATGGTGAGGATATCTATACAAAAGAATTGTCGGGCAATGGAATAATAGTAATGGGTAACGAAGGAAACGGAATAAGTAAAGAAGTATCAGAGCTTATAAACCGTAAAATTTTGATACCCAATTATCCAAAGGGAACAGAAACAAGCGAATCGCTGAATGTTGCAGTAGCAACAGCCATCGTCTGCTCTGAATTCAGAAGAAGAATGATTTAACACAATTGTATAACTCTGCTGCTATCCGAACAAGACATCGCAACGACATTGAAATCACATATATAAAAGGCATAAAGAAGTGTATCTTCAGAAAACTCTGTTGATGCACTTTTTTTTGTTATGATTCCGTCACACGTAGATATTGCATCACCCACAACTATATCTGACAAGTCAGGCTTTTCATGTGAAATTACTATAAGACCTCCCAACCACTCTGTAAAACTCAACTCATCAGTAAAAGGATAAAGCCTCAATACCCTACCTGTCAGTGCTTCAACCTCCACTACATAACTCTTGAGCAATACACCTTCGTGAAACATGTAAATTCTATGAGAAGCGAATCGTTTCATAAGACAATACATATGTTATTATAAACCTCACTTATAGCTGTCTTTCCTGTAACGCATCAGTTTTATATTTCTTATAAGAGCTGATACATCCGACTTTTTACTATCATTATAGTATATAAAACCGTTTACACTCTTATAATCAAATCCTGAATCAGGTCTCAATATCAAATCATAGTATCCAGATTTACCTATAACCTTAGTTGTGGCCTGTGTGCTATCATTCTTGAATACCACATTAAGTGCCATTACTATATCAGATGTTCCTCCCTTATCCGATGGCAAGAAGTTACAGTCTGCCGACATTACCAATACATCACTTGCATGGAATGTTGTATCCACCTTCAAGTCAAACACAAGTTTGTTGGTTAGAGGTGAAGTTGTAAGCCAATATAGATTTCTGTCCGACCATACATCAACCGAATCTCCCGGAAGCGAGACTTTGATTTGTTTAGAGCGTTTGTTCAGTTGTGAACGCATCTGATTTTCAGACATTTCATAGCGTTTTTCTATCTTCCTATATATCTCAGCCAATTCTTTAGAATGTCTGGCATACCACACCATAGATGAATCAAACATAGCTTCAGTCACTCCATGCTTCTTGAATACATAGTCCTTATACAAACTGCTTTTGTATCTGTTTTCATAGCTCAAGTCATTACCCATAGTAATAGCCACGTGATAGTCATACAACAGGTCTTCCATTTCTTCAGGCTGGATAACATCACCAGGAATGCTTTTACCGCATGAAAATACGAATACAGGAAATACAAAAGATATAAAAAAACGCAATATAGATTTGTTCATACTATGTATCAAATAAAGTTGATCGATTATTTTGATTTATTCCCGACGCTGGATTCAGAGTTCAAATATTTGCTATAGAAAAGCAAAAGAGCGATTATACCGCAACTTATTGCTGCATCGGCAAAATTGAAAATAGGACTGAAGAATATAAAATGTTCACCACCTACAAAAGGCATCCACGAAGGCCAGTTAGTCTCTATTATTGGAAAATAAAACATATCAACAACCTTTCCGTGAAGCCAGTCAGAATATCCATGTCCTAAAGACACAAAAGATGCAACTTGAGAACGAGTGCTTTCACTGAATATTTCACCATAAAATACACAATCTATGATGTTTCCTATTGCTCCTGCCAGTACAAGCGACAAGCAGGCAATATATCCTGTCTTTACTTTGTTGGGTTGTCTTACTGTTCTTGCTATATACCAAGTTATCAAAACTACAGCTACAATACGGAATATGGTAAGAAATAGTTTTGCAAAAATCTCAAGGCCAAAAGCCATACCATTATTTTCAGTAAAATATATATAGAACCAGTCAGTGATATGATAACTTTGATGCAAATGCATAGTAGTCTTAACCCATATCTTTATAATCTGGTCTATAATCAATACCAATACAACAATTAAAGCAGCCATTCTGCCTTGACTAACAGACAACTTCATATGTATTAACTAAATCAATCCTTAAGTAATTATTATTTTCATTCAACAAAAAATTAAGAATCGAATATTATATCTATTCGATTCTCAACTATAAATAAGAAACAATTATTTCTTTCCTTGTTGTTTCGCTTCTATGCTCAACGTAGCATGAGGAACAGCACGCAAACGTTCCTTAGGTATAAGTTTACCCGTTTCACGGCATACACCATAAGTCTTGTTTTCTATACGTACCAATGCAGCTCTAAGATTCTGAATGAACTTCAGTTGTCTTGAAGCAAGACGTGTAGTTTCTTCTTTAGATAAAGTGCTGGCACCTTCTTCCAAAACCTTATAAGTAGGAGAAGTATCGTCAGTATCATTACCATCTGCATTCATTATACTACTTTTAAGTTTCTCATAATCGCGTTCTGCGAGCTGAAGCTTTTCCATTATTATGGCGCGGAACTCTTCCAGTTCGGCGTCAGAATACCTTGTTTTGTCAGCCATAGTGTTTCAATTTTAAAATTATTTAATAGTATCTGCCAGATATTACAATATCCGGCAGATAAGAACATTTATCACTGTTTTGTAACTTTCACAAATAGAGAGAAGTCTTCGAAATTCAATTCGGTACCATCGGCAACTTCATCAACCAATTCCAGAGAGTTGGCCAAAACTTGATTGCAAATATAATTATTATATTCATTTACGGCATCATCTGTGTTGGAATTTCTTGATAAACTTATTTGAATTTTATCAGTTATCTCAAAACCACTGCTCTTACGTATATTCTGTATACGGTTTACAAGTTCACGGGCGATTCCTTCACGTCTCAAGTCTTCTGTTATTGTCACTTCAAGAGCTACTGTTAGTTTTCCTTCATTGGCAACCAACCATCCCGGAATATCTTCGCTGAATATTTCAACATCAGATGTCTCTACAACAGCCTCACCATTATCAAGAACAAACTTATACGAACCGTTTCTTTCAAGTTCAGCGATAGCTTCCTGTGACATTTCGGCCACAGCTGCAGCTACAGCCTTCATCTGTTTTCCGAATTTAGGACCAAGTTTCTTAAAGTCACATTTCACCTTCTTTACAAGTACTCCGGATGCTCCTTCTACAAAAGATATTTCCTTTACATTCACTTCACTTGTAATAAGGTCTTTAACTGCTTCTATATGACGTTTCTGATCTTCATCTACAACAGGCACCATAATACATTGTAGCGGCTGACGAACCTTGATATTAACCTTACGACGAAGAGCCAACACCATAGAAGTCACATCCTGTGCCATCTGCATACGAGCTTCAAGTTCCTTGTTTATAAGACTTTCGTCTGCTTCAGGGAATTTTGCAAGATGAACAGACACTACATTGTCACGTCCTGTTACAGAGATAAGATCCATATACATACGATCTGCATAGAACGGTGCGATAGGAGCCATAAGTTTAGCCACTGTTTCAAGACATGTATACAATGTCTGGTAAGCAGAAAGCTTATCGGTAGACATAGAGCTACCCCAGAAACGTTTACGATTAAGACGAACGTACCAGTTACTCAAATTGTCATTAACAAAATCTGTAATCAGTCGTCCTGCCTTAGTAGGCTCATAGTCGCTATAGCATGCATCCACATCCTTAATCAATGAATTAAGCAATGAAAGAATCCAACGGTCAATTTCCGGACGTTCTTCCATAGGCACTTCTGCTTCCGAATAGCAGAATCCATCGACATTAGCATAAAGTGCAAAGAACGAATAAGTGTTATATAAAGTTCCGAAGAATTTACGTCTTACTTCATCAACACCTTCTGTATCGAACTTCAAGTTATCCCATGGAGAAGCATTTGTTATCATATACCAGCGCAATGGGTCTGAACCGAATTTCTCGATAGTTGAGAACGGATCAACAGCATTACCAAGACGCTTAGACATCTTGTTGCCATTCTTGTCAAGAACAAGACCATTTGAGATAACATTCTTATAAGCTACACTGTCGAATATCATTGTAGCAATAGCATGAAGTGTAAAGAACCATCCACGAGTCTGGTCTACACCCTCTGCTATGAAATCGGCAGGATAATAAGAACGGTTATCTACTATATCCTTGTTTTCAAACGGATAGTGCAACTGAGCATAAGGCATGGCACCCGAATCAAACCAAACGTCGATAAGATCTGTCTCACGTTTCATTGGCTTGCCACTTGCTGATACCAATACAATATCGTCTACATAAGGACGATGCAAGTCTATCTTGTTATAGTTGTCTTTATCATATTGTCCAGGAACGAAACCAAGTTTCTTGTATGGATTCTCAGTCATGAAACCTGCAGCAACAGATTTTTCTATTTCATTGTAAAGTTCTTCTACCGAACCTATGCAAATTTCTTCTCCTTCATCATTTCTCCATATAGGAAGCGGAGTACCCCAATAACGAGAACGGCTCAAGTTCCAGTCATTAAGATTTTCAAGCCACTTGCCGAAACGTCCGGTACCAGTAGATTCCGGTTTCCAGTTGATTGTCTTGTTAAGTTCGATCATACGTTCCTTAACTGCAGTAGAGCGTATAAACCAGCTGTCAAGAGGATAATAAAGCACTGGTTTGTCTGTACGCCAACAGTGAGGATAATTGTGGACATGCTTTTCTATCTTGAATGCTTGATTATTCTGTTTCATCATCATGCAGATATAAATATCAAGCGATTCGGCAGTTTGAGCAGCCTTTTCATCATATTTTCCATCCACAGTAAACTGAGGATCATATGCGTTCTTAACCCAACGTCCCTGATATTCCTTATAAGCTTCTACATCTACACATTCTTTTACGAAAGCCTCATCAAGTTCATCTATCATATAGAACTTACCTGTCAAGTCTACCATAGGACGTGTTTCACCTTTCTTGTTTATCATAAACAACGAAGGTATTCCTGCGGCACGTGCTACATTGGCATCATCAGCACCAAAAGTAGGAGCTATATGTACAATACCAGTACCATCCTCTGTAGTTACATAATCACCAGGAATTACACGGAAAGCTTTAGCCGAAGCCTCTTTCCATCCTATTTCAGAAGCTTCCACAGGTTTCACCCAAGGTATAAGCTGTTCATACTCCATACCTACCAAGTCAGTACCTTTATATTCGCCTACTATCTTGAAAGGAACAAGTTTATCGCCATGCTTATAGTCTTCCAATGCAATATCTTCTGCTTTCTTATTGAAATGAGTATAAAGAAGAGACTTAGCCAACACCACTGTCATTTTCTCTCCTGTATATCCATTATATGTCTGTACTGCTACATAGTCAATCTTAGGACCAACACACAGAGCTGTATTCGAAGGCAATGTCCATGGAGTTGTAGTCCACGCTATGAAATAAGGAGTACCCCATTGAGCCATTTCCGGTTTTGGATTCTTCATTCTGAACTGACCGACTACGGTAGTATCCTTAACATCACGATAACATCCTGGCTGGTTCAATTCATGAGAACTAAGACCTGTACCTGCTGCCGGGGAATAAGGCTGTATTGTATATCCTTTATAAAGGAGGCCTTTCTTGTAAAGCTGCTGAAGCAACCACCACAAAGTCTCGATATAACGGTTATCGTATGTGATATAAGGATTTTCAAGGTCTACCCAATATCCCATCTTATGAGTAAGGTCTGTCCATTCCTTTGTAAATTTCATTACATCTGTACGACAGTGATGATTATACTCTGCTACGGTAATAGTCTTACCAATATCCTCTTTAGTGATACCAAGAGATTTTTCTACACCAAGTTCAACTGGCAATCCGTGAGTATCCCATCCAGCCTTACGCTTTACCTGAAAGCCTTTCATTGTCTTGAAACGACAGAAAGTATCTTTAATGGTACGTGCCATAACATGGTGAATACCAGGCATACCATTTGCTGAAGGAGGACCTTCGTAAAACACATATGAAGGATGTCCTTCACGTTCAGTCATACTTTTTGAAAACACATCATTTTCATCCCATTTCTTCAGCACCTCCTTGTTTACGTCCGACAAGTTAAGCTGAGAATATTCAGTAAATTTATTACTCATAGTTATGTTGATTTTGTCTTTTTATCATTTTTTACGGCATATAAGCCTCTGAAATTTAGGCTGCAAATTTATAAGAAAAAATAGACAATAAAAAGAAAAACAAGCAAGTTTATAAAAAAAGACCTCTTTTTGTCACATCATATTTATACTTTAGCACATATCAATATACTTTTCTACTTTAACTGACTACAGAATATAGTCTTGCAGTCTGGACTATTACTATCGCATGCCTGGAAAAACGATATCAAGAGAATCCAAAATCAAAATAGGATACATAAGAATCAAGTAGGAGAAAAAACAGAACTGTTTCCTTCTCAATCATCAAACAAACATCATTTTGAAGTTTGAATACATATTTGCGCCTTCTTCAATCCTTTACCGGTAGCAGTCAGAGTAATGCTTCCAGCATTTTCTGTACTCTGCACTACTGCTGTCATCATTCCATTAAACACATGCATATGAGGCAAATGAAATTCTTCCAACGAAATAGAGTTACCATTGGCACCTGCTCTATAGGATCCGTCGCCTTTGACCTTGAAGTTTATCAGATGCTGGGCATCAGGACAAAGGTTGCCATTCTTATCAACTACTTTCACAGTAACAAACGACAAGTCCTTTCCATCTGCAGCAATAACCTTACGGTCAGCTATCAGCTCAATATGGTCAGGCGCTCCAGCTGTGCAAATTTCCTTTGTAGCCACAGCTTCACCTTTATCATTATAGGCAACAACCTTAACTGTTCCTGGCTCGTATTTTGTATCCATCCACATCAAACGATAACGAGACTGGCGTTTGAACTGAGCTATAGAAAGAGAATCAGCACTATTCTCAACAGTTACAGTCATATCCTTAGTACGTTTTCCCTGACTCTTTCCATTAATAAACAGTTCGGCACTAGGATAATTAGTATATACAAAAACAGGAGTTACTTTGCCTTCTCGTCCCGGCCAAGTCCAATGAGGAAGAATATGCAATGTTTCTGCCTCTTTATTCCAATGACTGCGATATAGATAATAACGGTCTTTTGGCAAGCCAGCCAAGTCAATAATACCGAACAATGAAGAATGACTAGGCCAATCTGTATAATAAGGAGTCGGTTCACCAAGATAATCAAAACCTGTCCAAACAAATTCACCAATACACCAAGATTTTGTATCATGCCATATCCAGTCATCTTCTGGCAGATTTGACCAACCGCAATGTTCTACATCGTAAGACGACGACTGATGATCATCATATTTCTGCATAGATTTACGTTCTACCGGAAACTTATAGACCCCACGTGAACTAACTGTAGAAGCAGTTTCACTACCTAAAATAATCTGCTGAGGGAGTTTGGCATAATTTTCCGCATACTTATGTGGACGATAATTGAAACCAGGAACATCCATCACTGCTGCCATATTATTATTCACTACTGCATCAGGGGCATCCATACCCTGAGTAACAGGTCGTGTAGGATCTTCTCTATGACAAATATCTTGCAACATACGTGCCAGTTTTGAAGCACGCTTAGGATTCCATTGGTCAGGCACTTCATTACCTATACACCACATCACCACACTTGGGTTATTACGATAATGATGCAACACGTTTACAAGGTCTTTTTCTGCCCATTCATCAAAATATTTGTGATAACCATTTCCAACCTTTGAAGCCTTCCATTCATCAAATGACTCTACCATCAGCATCATGCCCATTTCATCACACGCCTTTACCAACTCTGGAGCAGGCATATTATGCGAGGTGCGGATGGCATTACACCCCATATCCTTCAACAAAGTGATTTGTCGGCGGATGGCAGCATCATTAACAGCAGCACCCAACATACCCAAGTCATGATGGTTACATACACCTTTAAACTTAGTCAATTCACCATTTAGATAGAATCCTTCATTAGGAATCAACTTAATAGTACGGATACCAAAACGAGTTTTATATTCATCCTTCAAGCGATTTCCCTGATATACTTTAGATACTGCAGTATACAACACCGGATGTTCTACACTCCATAATTGTGGATTAGCTATATCGAAAAACTGTTCTACCTGTGAATTATCATACAGACTAAGTTTTCCACTTGATTTACCAACCACCAGATTGTTTTGATCAAAGATTTCAGTTTCTACACGAATCAGACTTCGTTCTGCTTCGACAGGAACTTCCAAAGTTGTATTCAATTTAACCTGAGCATATTCCTTAGTAACTTTTGGAGTTGTAACATATGTACCCCATGCCGGAATATGAACACCCTCAGTCACCACCAAATGTACATTTCTGTAAAGTCCGGCACCTGGATACCAGCGAGAGCTTTCGTTTTCATTTTCCAAACGAACTGCCAACTCGTTTATTTCTCCTTCCTTTAAGAAAGGGGTAGCATCAACAGTAAACGAATTGTAGCCATAAGGCCAGAAGCCAGCTTCATGTCCATTTATATATACACGAGCATGACTCATTGCACCATCAAAAAACAATGTCGCTTTCTTTCCCTTAGAAAAAGAAGGAGCATCGAATGACAGTCTATACCATCCAGCACCTACAAATGGCAAACCTCCAGTGCGTCCGGCATGCTCCATTGCTTCTTTCTGACCATCTTGAGTAATAGCTATTTTCTGCCTATCATTCAATATACTGAAAGGACCATATATTGCCCAATCATGAGGGACAGTCACCTGTTGCCATTTAGAATCATCAAAATCTGCATTTGCAAACTCTGTTTTATCAGTACGAGTAAATTTCCATCCCTTTTCAAACGTCTGTAGCGTACGCACCTGTGCCTGAATGGATAGTGCGGAGCATACTGCTCCCATAATTAATGTAACAATTTTATTCATCGTGTTTTCTTATAAGTTTGTACAAAATTAAGACTTTAAAAATAAACTACCAAGTGATAGAGATTTATACTCTTAAAAGTTTCTTCATTTAGTATCCATCAAATATCCATTTGAGAAGAACCTCCAATAAGACATACATAAATGACGTCTGACTATCTATGTGTCCATCTGGTTAGTGAGGGGTGTTTGTACGCAATGCTATACCGATAGTCAATGCAGAGGATTGTTTCTATACATAACTTGATTACCATACATTTGAAACAATACAGGGCTCTACAAAAGCTCATGTTATAAACACCTTAAATCATAAATTTCATCTTTTGTTGCAAATACTGTGTATCAATAACAAAATCCACCTATATAGGCGGATTGTAATTTATCTACCTATATAGATGGATTTACATGTATCCACCTGTCGAACTAAACAATGTTCATTTTTCGAAGGTATCATTTCCGAAAACCATATATACCAACTGGAGCCATAAATCTAATATGAAAGCGCAGTTCACAACATACATCTCCATGCACTTTACCATAGCTTTTGAACTATATAAAAGTCGTTAGAGTATAGAGGTCATATTAAAGAAATACAGTTTTAGATATTAACATAGCCGCAACTACAACGCTCAGATTACTGGATATAACGTCTTACCATTTTTATCAACAGGATACAATGCTCCCTCCATTTTAAGGCGGTCTATCATAAGTCTGCACATTTTCTTAAGTTTGCCAACATTTTCCGACGATAAATCGGTCGTTTCATAAGGGTCATTCTTAAGGTTGAACAATTTATATGATGGTTTACCATCCTTATCAGGATTATAATAATAAATCAATTTCCAGTCACCCTTACGATAAGTTGTAAAATAACTGCCACGGTGCTGATGAGGGAAATGAGTAAGTACATCATCCCTTCTACTATTATCCTTCTTGCCTGCAAAAAGTTTCTTCATATCGCTTCCATCAAGGACATGTCCTTCAGGCACTTCAACATCGGCTACAGAAAGGACTGTCGGATATATATCCATGATAGTTCCAATCTGAGTCTGTACATAATTCTGTGCTATAGGAAACTTCTTTTGGAATTTATTAGATGAATCATTTTTAGCCCATGCAGCAATGAAAGGGACCCTTACTCCACCTTCATATTCAGCTCCCTTCTTACCCTTCAAAGGAGCAGCAGATCCATAATCGGCAGCACCACCAAGCGGAGCATCACCACCATTATCTCCAAGGAAAATTATAAGTGTATTCTCTGCTATACCCATAGCATCAAGCTTGTCCATCAAATCACCTAGAGACTTATCCATTCCTTCTATAAGAGTTGCAAAAGCACGCGCCTGGTCACTCTTCTCCCCTTTTGGATAATTGTTGATAAAACGCTCATCAGTCTCAAATGGTGCATGAACAGCATAATGAGCAAGATTCAAATAGAAAGGCTTACCCTCGCCAACAGCTTTCTTAATCTCTTTCAAGGCTTCAAAAGTAAGGGCATCAGAGAGGAATGTATTTGTGCGGTGATATTGCTCAAGGTCGGGAACTGCCCTTGCCCTTTGTCCCTTTATCCATCCATAGCCATTCTCACCATGATAACTTCCAGGATGACCTATGGCCGAACCTCCTATATTAACATCAAAACCAATATTACAAGGATTTTCACCAAAACTGTCATTACATCCAAAATGAGCCTTACCAATATGGATGGTTTTATAACCCACGGACTTCAATAAAGAAGGATATGTTATATCTGATGACTTCAGCCCCTTCCAGTTCCATTCATACGGACCATATTGGTCTCTATTGTTGCTTTCTGCATTAATCCAATTTGTTGTCCTATGACGTGCCGCATTCTGTCCTGTCATGATAGATGTACGTGAAGGAGAACTGACACTTTGGGCATAAAAAGTAGAGAAACGAACACCCTGACTGGCCAGACGCTCCATATTAGGCGTTCTATACCAATCGTTGAGTGGCTGAGGAAGTACTTTCCCTTTTGAGTCTGTTATAAAAGGGAGAGAGGTGTCCATAACTCCCATATCATCCACCAAAAACACTACTATATTAGGTTTTTCCTGTGCATTTAAAGACGGAAGCACAGACAAAGAAGCAATTAATGCTGAATTAATCTTTTTCATAGACTATTATATTTTAAAAATATTATATTCAGAAAAAAATACTATAAATGAGTATTTTATATCAACAAATGATATTATATTACAGTTTCACTATCTGTTATCATAAATAACCTTTGCAAAGCGTTCTCCAAGCACCAATAATCCGTAAGTGCCTAAATGAACATCATCAGGAGTGACACCAAGTATCAAAGTGGAATTCATTATAGATTATCTACATCAAAAATATACTAACCAATAATAAAAGAATAACAGTAGTAAAATTCACTCTGTTATTCTTTAAATTTTACCAACCAGGATTCTGAGTTAATTTAGAATTCAAAGACAATTCTCGTAAAGGCAAAGGAAATAAATAATCCTTATTTACATCAAATATTCTTGAATTTCCATCTTGTACAATAATAAATCCATTATCATCTAAATTTATATCCTTACCTGGAATGATATTTGGATAAGATTTTGAATCGAACTTAGCACCTAGAATTGTTTGAGGAAGTTCTATTCCCGCTATTTTCCATCTTATTAAATCATCATATCTAAATGATTCAAAACAAAGTTCAACTCGCCTTTCACGTCTTATTTCTTCACGCATATCAAGTCCATTTTTATTAATAAAATCATTGGTTAAATTAGGCAATCTATTAAGATCTCCATCAAACCTTCCACGCAATTTATTTATAGATATATCCAAATCAGCATCTGAAATTTTTCCTTCTATTTCATACACTGACTCAGCATAAACAAGAAGAATCTCTGCGTATCTTATTAATATTTCATCAATACGTGAATTAATATTAGAGAAAGACTCTTCATCACCATATTTTTTAAACATATATCCTGTTTTTGTTTGATTGGCTAAATTAGGCAAAAAAGGACTTCCCAAAAACAAATCCCCTGGTTTCCATAAAGTAAGAGCCATGCGTGGATCTCTATTTTCAAATTCTTTTCCTACAGGAAGATATTCTATCTTATATTTTGATTTTCCTATTGGTAAACCATCTTTACACAAAAATGCATCAGCTAAATGCTTTGTAGGTTCCTCTATAAAGTCAACAATTACACCTCTTATTCTCGGATTATAAGTATTTGATTCTGCAGAATATCTATAGGACAAAATATGTTCAGAAGAATCTTCCCCAGGTAGTAAAAAAAGGTTTCTATAATCTCTATACAAGGAATATTCTTTAGAATCTATAAGACGTTTTGCAGCATCTCTTGAAATAATCAAATAATCCTTATAAATATCATTACCTCTAAATTTGTAATAAGTACCATAATATAATGCTATTCTTGCTATCAATGCTTGAATAGCACCTTTAGTGATCCTTCCTGTATCTTCTATAATTTTACTTTTTACAGGAACATATTCTTCGGCTTTTAATAAATCTGAAAGAATGTCATCTAATATTTCTTTAAAAGCTCTTCTTGAACCATATAATTCAGGTGAATTTATATCTAAAGTTTTTGTTATATATGGAACATCACCAAACCTTTTTATCAAATTAAAATAAAAATACGCCTTAAAGAATAAGGCCTCTCCCAAATAACGATTTTTAATATCAACTGAAACTTCTGCTTTTTGATAATTTTCCACAAAATCATTTATAATACGAATCTGCTTATAGGACGTAGTCCAAATTCCATCAGTGTTACTAGACGTAAGGCTACCACTACTTACATGATTACCAACAGCTCCAAAACAATCTATAGATTGATTATCCAAAGTATATGAACGATTCATATTTTGATAAAGAATATTCAAAGACATCCTCAAATCAGACTCTGTTTTCCAAAAAGTTGTAGGAGACAACGAAGTCTTTGGCTCTCTATCAAGAAAATCACCACAACTTGTATTACAAAATAAAGTCATTGCCAATAAAGTATATAAAATTTTTTTCATAGAAAATCAATTATAATGTTACATTAATACCAAATGAGAAATTACGCATAATAGGATAAATATATCCATCAATACTTGTAAGTTCTGGATCAAAGTTCTTATTAAGTTTACTATATTCAAATAAATTTTCTCCACTAAAATACAAACGTAAACGTTCTAATCCTAATTTATTTATCCACTCTTTCCTAAAACTATAGCCCAACTGCAAGTTCTTCATTCTTACATATGCTGCGTTCTGCAACCAATGGTCTGAAATATGATAGTTATGACTACTACCTGCATAATGGCGTGGAAGAGACGCATTAGGATTATCTGGGGTCCAATAGTCATTATGCATATCATATGAGAAATTGCCCCACGTTACTGAAAATGGAGCCATAATTTCAGTAGATAAATAATAATTACGTTTGCCAACACCTTGAATAACAGTGCCAAAATCCCAATCTTTCCAACTAGCATTAAGTGTCAGTCCAAATACAAATCTAGGAGTTGTTGTTCCAAGATATTCCAAATCATTTGGTGCGGAAATTTTACCATCATTATCTTTATCTACATATTTAATATCACCAGGGCCAACGACAGAACGGTTTATTACAGCAGATTTATCCACTTCTTCCTGAGTCTGAAAATACCCATCAGTCTTATATCCAAATATAGAACCTAAAGAAAATCCTTGTATCTTCTGATTTATACCAGCAGTGAATCCATTATATTCTATACCATAATCCACTAGTTTATCCTTTTGATCTGATAAATTAAATTTGGCTGAATAGTTAAAGTCACCTACTTTGTCTTTCCAACCAAGAGATAAGTCCCAACCTCTCACCTTTAATTCTCCAAAATTTCCAGTAGGTACATTAACTCCTATTACACTCGGTATTTCAATGCTAACCAACATATCTTTATTACGTTTAATAAAATATTCACCTGTTAAAGAAAGTCTATTATCAAGAAATCCCATTTCAATAGCAAAATTTGTCATTTCCACAGTTTCCCATGTTCTATCTTCTGAAGGGAGATTATTAATAGCTGCCCATTGTCCTAAACCACTTGCAAATGGATAATATCCTGATACTTTATATTGAGGAATATGATCATAAAGTCCTAATCCATTTTGGTTACCTAACTGTCCCCAAGATGCCCTTAATTTTAAATTACTGAAAACCTTTTGATTTTTCATAAAGTTTTCTTCAGTTATTCTCCAACCTGCTGAAAAGGAAGGGAAAATACCCCATCTATTATTTTTAGAAAATCTAGAAGAAGCATCTGCACGGAAATTTGCTTCAAAAAGATATTTATTTGCATATGCATAATTAAATCTCATAAAGCCAGAAAGTAAAGCCCATTCTGTTTCATTTGCGCCATTTGACCATCCATCTGTAGAACCTAATCCTAAAGCTGGAAGTTCATTACCAACGATGTCAGTACGTTTAGCTTCCAATAATTCATATTTATTTTCCTCTGCAGACCAACCGCCTAATAAAGAAAAATCATTCTCTTTAATTTTAAATTTATATTCAGCCAAGACCTGTCCTGTATAATATTGTGTATTATCAGATGATTGATTAATCCGATTTGGACCAGCTTGTCCTGCACCCATAGAAACGAGTCCATTAGGACCATATTTACCGTATTGTCTTCTCCATTCTTTTTTATGAGTATTTGTTATAACAGTACCACCTACAGCCTTCAATGTTAATCCTTTAAAAGGCTTATAGCTTAAAGTAAATACACCTTCTAATTTTTGAATCTTATTATTACCTTCTCCACCTTCACGTAAAGCTTGTATAGGATTAGCCTGCATACGATAGCGAGCATAATTACCATTAGGGTCATATACAGGCATATTTGGCCCTGCTTGAACAAATGTTATATATGGTATAGACCAACCTGAAAATTGAGGATGATATTTCTTATTTGTTTGTGAATATGTAATTTTACTATCTAAAGATAATATATCCTTAATAATATCTACATTTATATTCGATCGCACATTAAATCGATCATAATTATCTGGTCCATATTCAGAAAATAATCCATTTTGATCAAGCCATCCTGCTGAAAATAAATATTTTAAACCTTCAGAAGCTTTAGATACAGTTAAATTATGGTTTTGTTGAAAACTGTGATCCATCATCATACCTATCCAATCAGTATTTGCTGTATATATCCAATCATTACCATTAGGTAATGCTGTAATTGAAGGATCTTTAAGAGCTGCAATTGCTTCCTCTGAGAACTGTACTGCTAAACCAGCATTTTTAAATGCTTCATTTGACAATAAAGCATGATTAAGCCCTGTATTGCTTTTAGGTAATCTTGTCGGCTTATTAAATGATATATTACCAGAATATTCAACCTTAACTTTCTCACTTTTTCCAGAGCGTGTAGTAACAAGTATAACACCCTCAGCAGCACGAGCACCATATATAGCAGCAGAAGCAGCATCCTTCAAAACTGATATAGATTCTATATCTTGAGGATTAACAAGATTTAAATTACCTGGCATACCATCTATTATGACTAAAGCACCAGCAGAATTTATAGAAGTGTTACCTCTAATTTTAAAATTAGAAAAATCACCAGGTTGTCCTGTTCCTGATGTAACTGTAAGACCAGACATCGAGCCTTGTAATGCATCAGCAGCACTTCTTATAGGTCTATTTTCTATCGTTTCAGAGTCAATACTTGATACCGCTCCAGTCAGATTAACCTTCTTCTGAGTACCATAACCCACAACTACCACTTCATCCAGTGTTTTGGTATCTTCTTTCAGGGCTATTGAGAAGTTTGACTTGTTTCCTACATTTACTTCTTGGTTTGAATAACCAATATATGATACTACGATAATAGAATTTGCGTCAACCTCCAATGAGAAGTTTCCGTCAATATCTGTTATTGTACCGTTAGACGATGTACCTTTTTCTATAACATTGGCACCGATTATAGGCATACCTGCAGAATCAAGAACCTTACCGGTTATTTTCTTCTTGTTCTGATTTACACCATACACTGATGCAATTTTTCCTTCTGATTGCTGAATAAGTATCTGCTTGTCTATTATCTTGTAGCTATAATTTGTGTTTTCAAGTACTTCAGACAATATTTCTTCGATAGGAGCATTACTTGCACTTACGCTGACTTCTCTATTTACATCTATCTTATTATCATTGTAGAAAAATGTATAGTCTGTTTTCTTTTCTATTTCCTTAAAAACCTCTATCATTGTGCTGTTCTGCTTGTTGATGGAATATGTCAATTCCTGAGCATAGCTGGCAGCCGAAATAGAACAAACAGCAAGCAGGTTACATAAAGATGCTATTTTCATAATACATTTTGTCCTTTTTAACAACGGAGCATGGTGCTTTCCATAATTTTTTTTCATAATTTTGTAAATGTTTTGATACATAATATCGTTTGTCTTTGGCTTGGACTCCTTATGACAAACTAAGGTTATTAAAACTTTAATCTTTTAATGGAGGATACCTGCAAGTATCTTCCATTATTTTTTTATGACTGTCATTCCTTTCCCATAGGCTACTTTTTGTTTCTCAAGGTTAATGTATAATTGTTATCTAAATCTTTCTTGTATTGTATAGGTGCAGACTGGCGCATTATAAACAGCAATACGTCTAATGACTCGTCACGCACTTTAAACGTGAAACGATAGTCATCAAGCAATCTGTCATCACATTCTATACTGCAACCGTACCATCTTTCCAACCGAGGTGTTATCATGGAAAGATTCTCGTTCTCAAACGAAAGTACACCTTTTCTCCATAATGTATATTTGTCGGCGTCAATTCTATTGACTATAGCCTTGCCATTTGTTTTATCAAGTGTAAGTTTTTCATCGGGTTTCATTATCCTGCTTGCAGAATTATATTGTTCGCCCAAATCAACCTTGATACTTCCGTTTACAAGAACTGCTTCCATCTTTTCAGAATCATCATAATTGAAAAGTTCAAAAGTTGTACCCAGGGCCTCCACTCTTATACCTCCAGTATGAACTATAAATGGTTTCTGAGGATTTTTGGCCACATCAAAAAATGCCTGTCCTTCAAGTTGGACTTCCCTACTTTCTGTCAGGAATTCAGACGGATATTCCAAACGGCTTCCAGGGCCCAAACAAACTTCTGTACCATCCGGAAGTTTGATTTTATCCAGATTCTGAATTCCTGATGTTACAACATAAACTGGTGCAGAAGGTTTCTGATTCCAAAGCATTGTCAAACCACCAAATGCCACCAGCAGTAATACAGATACTGCTATACTATACCATTTATAATATAACACCTTTACTGTATTTCCAGAATAATTTATCTTGTTACTAATACCTTTCCATATTCTTTCTTTGGAAATATCGTCTATTTCGTCATCAGCTCCGTTCCATTGACTAGATAAGATTCTATCAAATTCTTTACTTTCATGCAAGCGAGAGTTTTCTTCATCTGTCAGTGTGTCCGACAACAAATGTTTCAATATATTTCTTTTATCTGTTTTCATAAATCTTATTTTAGCCTTCTATCTATAAATACACATCAATTTTGCTTATCCCCCTATCCAGAATGAAAAAAATTCTTTTTTCGCTATTTATTTGAACAAAGTCTTTTTTTGTATAATTTTGTCCTATAATAACATTTGTGAGAGCTGAAAAATCATAGACGAAATGGATTCCGAACACGATTTGCTTATATTGTTGAAACAAGGTGACGAGAAGGCATTTAATTCAATTTACAAAAAATATGTAGGACAAGTTTACAACTTCTGTAAATTATACATCATAAATAATGATGAAATTGAAGAAGTGGTACAGGATGTTTTTGTACGTTTGTGGGAATCAAGATACACTATAAGAGAAGATGACAACTTCAAGGGACTATTGTTTATCATCACACGCAACCTTGTGTTCAACGAAACAAGAAAAAGCTTTAATCACGACTTCTATACAGTTTCTCTCATTGACAGCATAGAGAATATGGGTGAAGATAATTATTCTTATAATACAGAACAGGATTTAGAAGCAAAAGATTTAAGTATATTTATCGACAAGCTTATTTCCGAGCTGCCTCCACAAAGACAAAGGATTTTCAATCTTAGCAGAAAAGAACAAAAAAGTTATAGAGAAATAGCAGAGATAATGAATCTTTCAGAAAAGACAGTCGAACACCAGATTTCGGATGCTCTGAAATATCTCCGCAAGCATATGGCATTATTTTGCGTTTTCCAGACAATTGCATATTGAGCAAAAATATGACACATACCATTCATCATCAATTCCTAATGAACAGTATGTGTCACCTATTAAAAATGAATTTATTCAATCTCCATCACACTACAGACGTAGGATTTCCTAAATCCTTTTCTTCAATTCATCTATAGTTATTGTTATCATCTTGCCACTTGGCTTACCATTTCTATATGTTACAACCTTTAGCCATGTAGCTCCTTCGGGAATACTCAAAGGCTTTTCATACTTTGGAGTGAACATATCCGGGTCTGTATTGTCGAAAGTATAATATATGTCCGAATCGGAAATCTCGCAACCTAACTTAATTTTCAGTTCATCATTTTCCTTATAAGGAGTGACAATGGCATTATACATGCTGCGGGCATAATTAATCTGGGCTTCGTCAGCTCTCTCAAAATGTTTTTCCACTCTTGGCCAGAACTTCTCCCATCCGTTTTCAGAATAACCGCTCCATAACACTTCGGCAAGGGCCCATCCTCTTGGCCATGTCATATATTCGGCATGACGGAAAGTAGGTACAGATTCACACCAGAGGTTTCCCTGACCTCCCAATATGTATTTCTTGGAACCCCCCTCAGGAACAGGATTGAAGTTGTAAGAATCGCTAAGTCTGCACATAGAATATGTGTTGGGCTCTACATTAGGTTCACCCTGATAAAGGTCGAGATAGCAATGCTGTGTAGGAGTCATTATAACCTGATGATTGGCCTTGGCTGCCTTGATGCCGCCTTCCATACCAATCCAGCTCATGAGGGTTGCATCAGGAGCTAGCCCGCCTTCAAGAATCTCGCTCCAACCGATAAGTTTCTTGCCGTTCTTATGCAATATCTTTTCTAATCTGTGGATAAGATAACTCTGAAGTTCCTTTTCGTCTTTCAGGTGTTCGTCCTTCATCTTTTTACGACATTTAGGGCATTTTGACCAAAAGCCTTTGTAACATTCGTCTCCGCCTATATGGATATACTCATCCGGGAATAAGGATGCCACTTCGGCAAATACCTTTTCAAGAAATTCGTATGTCTTTTCATTTCCGGCACACAATGAGTTCTCGTCTATACCATAGAACTTGTTTCCTACGTTGACATGCTCGGGTGCTTTGAAACATGCTAATTCCGGATAAGCGACAAGTGCTGCAAGACTATGACCGGGGACATCTATTTCGGGGATAACACGTACATAACGGCTCTTGGCATAAGCAAGCACTTCCTTGATATCTTCATGAGTGTAATATCCGCCATAAGTAGTTTTCTCGTCCGGACGCTGTGGTTCGCGCATCCACCACTGGCCTACCCGTTGTGCTCTCATCGAACCGGCTTCGGCAAGACGTGGAAGTGACTTTATCTCTATTCTCCATCCCTGGTCGTCTGTGAGATGCCAATGGAAAACATTCATCTTATACTCTGCAAGTTCGTCTATATACTTCATCACTTCTTCCTTTGTGAACCAATGGCGGCTTACGTCGAGCATCAGTCCACGCCAAGGGAACTCAGGTTTGTCGACTATTTCAGCACACTTTATAGCCCATACCTTATTATCTTGCACTTCATCGCTTTTTATTTCCTTTGGAAGCATCTGCAATAATGTTTGTACTCCATAAAAAATGCCTGCTGCCTTGTTTGCCTTTATCTCTATCTTGTCTGATGAGATGTCAAGCCTATAGCCTTCATCGCCAAGTAGGGTATCAGAACATAGCACGAACTGAATATCTCCATTATGTGCCACATCCAGACTATACCCTGTGGCAGGACTAAGTTTTTCATTCATATAATTGGCTATAGACACCATTTCTTCGTTGGATTTACCTAAACCGATGATAGTGCCTGAGGTAAGCTTGAAGAAATCGTTTTCTAACTTGATGTTCTGGGGAACGGGGATAAGTGCCGGATTTTCGTCTAAATTAATTTTATCGGATGAACATGATACAATCAATCCGGCACAGCCTAACAACAGGCAACTAAACAACTTTTTCATTGTACTTTATTTTTTGGTTAATTTATTTTTAGTAATAAACACTATGTTATTTTTCTCCTTTATAATACTTGAAATTACAAATCGTTTAAAAATATGCTTGCTAAGTTACTATTTTTTTATTACAAAAGCAGTAACTTAGCAAAAAATTATATATGATAAGAAATCAGTTTGCTTACACATCCGTCTTTATAGGGCAGATTTAATACAAAACACAATAATTTATAATAGAAATATACATATCATAAAGAAAAAACATGGATTCTAAAATCACACCTTTACAAAAGCCAAGAATAGTATGGCTTGATGTTTTAAGACTTGTTGCCATACTCATGGTCATAGCGTGCCACTGTACAGACCCTTTCAACGCTTCGCCCGAAGCCCGATCAAATCCCGACATAAGTTTCTGGGGGTCGGCATACGGTTCTCTTCTCAGACCGTGCGTACCACTGTTTGTCATGATGACTGGGTTTCTGCTACTGCCTGTACGCCAAGATGCTTCTATTTTCTATAAAAAAAGGATTCCGCGAGTATTGTTCCCTTTTATAATATGGTCTGTACTTTTCAATCTTGCTCCCTGGTTTATACAGCTGGTTGGAGGATCAAAAGAACTTGTAGTTGATTTTTTCCCATGGGAACCCAACCCTTCTGCATCATTTGCCGATGCTGCAAGAAACATAGCCATGATACCTATACATTTTACTATATATGCCACTCCTATGTGGTACGTATATACCCTTATAGGACTTTACCTTTATCTGCCTGTTTTCTCTGCTTGGATAGAAAAGGCATCCGACAAGGCAAAGCTTTGCTTTCTGTCTGTATGGGGCGCAACTCTTCTGATACCATATCTTATGGTTTTCTTCTCAAAGTATCTGCTCGGCACATGCTCGTGGAACTCGTTCGGGCTGCTTTATTACTTTGCCGGATTCAACGGATACATGCTGCTTGGTCATTACCTTGGGAATATGGAGAAACCATCGGTACGCAAATTGCTTGCCATAGGGATACCGATGTTTTTGGCCGGATTTGCAATGACATACACTGGTTTCCGATATATGATTTCCGACCCTAATGTAACAGAAGAAGGAATGGAACTGTTTTTCACCTACTGCTCGCCCAACGTGGTAATGATGACAATACCTATATTCATGCTTGCAAGGTATTCGGACATAAAGTGGACTACAGCAAAGCATGCATTAGAAAACATTACAACATGCGGATTCGGGATATATTGTATCCATTATTTCTTTGTAGGTCCTAGTTATCTGCTTGCCAGATACATCAACATTCCGTTGGCTATGGTCATTCCTGTTTCTACTATACTTGCCTTTTTATGTTCGTGGGGAACTGTATTTCTGTTAAGCAAATTGCCTAAATCGAAATATATCATAGGATAAGTCTGAGCTTTTCTTACTTTTCCATTTCATCGCTAATTATCAACATATTACGAAGCTCTGATAAATTTTAAAAAAACGCCCAGTCGTTTTGATGAAAACGCCTAATCGCTTTAATCAAAACGACTGGGCGTTTTCTACATAACTGATTTTTCCTTATAAATGAGGATTGCAGCAGACTATACATATATATACTTTTGTAGCCGTAAAAAAAAAGACACAAAGAATATAGAAAATGAAAATAAGACTATACAGCACTGCACTATTGACAGCGATAACACAAACTGTTTTTGCTACGAGCCACAATACCGTATACAACGAAAAGACGGAAACCGACAGAGACTCTATAAGTTGGAATATACGTCTGGACGAGCTTATCATCATGTCGCCAAAAGAGAGGAAAGACCTTTCTCTTACTCCAGTTGCGGCATCTGTGATGAATACGGGGATGATAAAAAGCAAAAACTTCACTGGCATAAAGAATATCAGTGCGGTAGTTCCTAATCTTTTTATGCCCGACTATGGTTCGCGTCTTACTTCGCCTGTATATATAAGAGGTATAGGATCGAAAATAAACTCACCCTCGGTAGGGCTTTATATAGACGATATGCCTTATTTCGAAAAATCGGCTTTCGACTTCAACCTGAACGAAATAGAAAGAATAGAGGTTCTGCGCGGACCGCAAGGCACACTTTACGGAAGAAACACTATGGGAGGACTTATTAAGGTGTACACACGTTCGCCACTGAAGTATCAAGGAACATCTGTCAGTCTGGGAACAGGAAGTTATCTCACATCGAATGTAGGTGTATCGCACTACAACAAGCTGACGGACGCTCTTGGCGTATCGCTTTCTGCCAACTATAATTATTCGGATGGATATAACACCAATTACTTCAACAATTCCAAGGCCGACAAGATCCATGCTCTCGACTCACGCTTAAGGTTGGAATGGATGAAATCGCCAAAGCTGCACATTGGGGTAAACTCTGCCATAGACTATACCGACCAAAACGGTTATCCCTATGCCCCCTATGACGAGAAGACAGGAAAAACAGGAAATGTAAACTATAACAGTAAAGGTATTTACAAAAGACTTGTATCTACAAGCGGAGTATCTGTCAGCAGCAAAAAAGATAATTTTGAGCTGAATAGCCAGACTTCTTTCCAGTATCTTGACGATGAACAAGGAATTGACCAAGACTTCACGCCCAAAGCCATATATAATGCCAACCAGTATCAGAAACAACATATGGTATCGGAAGAGCTTAACATAAAGTCGAGAAATGATTCGTGGTACAAATGGCTGTTCGGTGCTTTTGGTTTCTGGCAAGGGATAGACAATACTGTCACTTTGAATTATCTGAACAAGAATAAAAAAAGCGAGAAGTTCTACGACCAGTCTACATACGGCATAGCTTTCTATCATCAGTCTGAATTGAACGATATACTTACAAAAGGACTTTCGCTCACCTTAGGGTTAAGATATGACTTAGAGAGGACTACTATGGACTATAAAGGACATATGAAAAATACAGAAAGCAATGATATTACTTCACAGTTCGAGCCTTTCAGCAGCAAACTGAAATTCGGACAGCTTACTCCCAAAATATCTCTTATGTATGAATTCAGTTCTACAGGGATAGTATATGCTTCGGTTAGCAAGGGGTATAAGACTGGAGGATTCAACACTTCTTTCGAGACAGAAGAACAAAGGACTTTCAAGCCGGAATATAGCTGGAACTACGAGATAGGAGCAAAACATCCTTTTATGGACAAAAGAATAATGGCGGAAGTGGCACTGTTCTACATTGACTGGAAGAACCAGCAGATTTCACAGCCTCTTCCTTCGGGCAAAGGTTCGCTGCTTACCAATGCGGGACATTCGGTAAGCAAAGGAGTGGAAGTCAGTCTGCTGTGGAATATTTACAAGAATCTGACTTTCAACACTTCATACGGATTTACTGATGCCAAATTCAAGGAATACCGCAAGGGAAACATCAGCTACTCGGGGAATTATCTGCCGTTTGTACCTAATCATACTTTCAATGCCGGACTGAACTATTCTGTGGCTTCTCCTTTCAAGGGAGTGGACAGAGTAAACATGAATCTTGATTTTACCGGAAACGGAAGAATTCACTGGAAGGAGGACAATGTGGCCTCGCAGCCTTTCTATGGACTTCTCAATGCTAAAGTAGGTGTAAGCAAGGGTGCCTTTACCGTAAGTGCATGGGCAAGGAACATTACGGCTACACAATATACTGCCTTCTACTTTGAGACAGGCGGAAAAAAGCTTGCCCAAAAAGGGAAACCGTTTATGGCTGGCGTGGATATTTCTATAAATCTATAAACCTTGGACTGAGAATATGGGATTGAACAAAATAAAGACTATCAACCTCGGCACGTTCTTCCTTCTGTATATATCGCAGAACCTGCCAATGAGTTTTTTTGCCACAGTAATACCGGTGATGATGCGTCAGGAGAACTTTTCTCTTTCGGCCATCGGCATGTTGCAGCTCATCAAGCTGCCGTGGATTCTGAAATTCCTGTGGTCGCCTATCGTAGACAAACATTCGCGCACTGCATCCGACTATAAACGATGGATTGTTTCATCGGAAGTGGTATATGCCTTCTTTATTATGTGTGTGGCTTTTATGGATTTCAAGGCGGATTTCATCAATATCATGATATTCCTTATCATTTCGTTTATGGCATCTGCCACTCAAGATATAGCAACCGATGCCCTTGCCGTGTTGTCATTCAGCAAGAACGACAAGAGCATGATAAACAGTATGCAGTCGATGGGAAGTTTTGGAGGAAGTCTGATAGGCGGAGGAGTGCTGTTGGTATTGTTCAAGATATTCGGATGGAGTAAAATCATACCTTTACTTGGACTGTTCGTTTTTGTATCTATTATACCACTCATGACGAACCGCAACATCAACTTCTGTAAGACCGAAGAGAGACCTGCCGCAAAGAAAAAAGACATTTTTCTGTTCTTCTCGCAAAAAGGGATAATGAAACAGATTGTTTTTCTGTTGCTATACTATGCCGGAATTGTGGGTACATTGTCGATGCTAAGGCCATATATGGTTGATTTGGGATACGACATGCACGACATAGGTGTAATGAGCGGAATGATTGGTACGTTTACGGGGTTTGTATCTTCGTTCATAGGAGGAATGACAGTAAAAAGACTGGGAGTGCATAAATGCAGGCCTCTGTTTGCCGTATTAATTTGTATAACCACTCTTTATTTTCTTGCCATTTCATGCACTGTACCAAACAAGGCTATGCTGGTGGCAGGAATAATGCTTCTGTGGGGAAGTTACGGAATGGCCACTATAGTGGTTTACACCTCTGCCATGAACATGGTGAGAAACGGACGTGAAGGAACTGACTTCACGATGCAGACCGTGGTAACCCACGTAAGCGGTATAGCGATGGCTATATGCAGCGGAAAAATAGCCGATATAATGAGATACAGAGGATTATTCGCTTTTGAATTTGCCATCTCAGTTGTATCACTGATATATATTCTCATTGTGTTCGGCAAGAAAGACAAGAAACAGCAGATTATCTATTCAAATCATTAATATGTAAAAGGACAATGAAAGAGCCAAATAAATTATCACAACATATCATAGACAAATACAATATTCCGGTGCCACGATATACAAGTTATCCTCCTGCAAACTATTTCAGCAGCGAATTTACCGGAAGTATGTATATGGACGAAATTGTCAAATCGAACTCACAAAAGCCTTCATCGCTATCGTTTTATTTCCATATTCCGTTCTGTAGACGTCTATGCCACTACTGCGGATGTAATGCCTACCCTATGGCATCGGAAGAAAAGATTGCGGAATATGTAGATACTCTTCATAAGGAAATAGACATAGTGGTATCCATGATAGACAAGAGTAGGAAAATCTCACAAATTCATTATGGAGGTGGAACTCCTACCATACTTCCCGTTAATGTGCTGAAGGAACTAAACCAACATCTTTTCGAGAGTTTCGGCTTAGCAGAGAATCCGGAAATCGCGATAGAATGTCATCCGGGATGGCTGGATGAAAACTACTGGACAGGACTGAAGGAATGTGGATTCAACAGATTCAGTTTGGGAGTACAAGATTTTGACAATGATGTATTGAAGTGTATAAACAGAAAGAAGTCGCTAATGCCTGTAGAAGATATAGTGAACATAATACATTCTCTAGGGGGAAAAGTAAACATGGACTTTCTGTACGGACTTCCGATACAGACTCCGGAAAGTTTTCGTAGCAGTATAAGGAAAGCTATTGAATGTGGTCCTGACAGACTGGTTACATTCTCTTATGCTCATGTTCCGTGGGTAAACAAGCGACAACTTATACTGGAAAAGGCAGGGCTTCCGGATGCTTCGACAAAGAACATGATGTTTGAAATGGCAAAAGAAGAACTTACTGCAAACGGATATATGCAGATAGGTATGGACCACTTTGTAAGGGAAGATGATGAGCTGGCACAGGCTCTACAAAACAACGAATTGCACAGGAACTTTCAGGGATACTGCACACGACGCACTACAGGGCAGGTCTATGCCTTAGGTGTGACGGGTATCAGCCAACTTTCGACTGCATATGCACAGAACACAAAAGACATTGACGCTTACATAGAAAGTGTAAGCAATGGAAAACTTCCTGTAGTGAAAGGATATGTGCTGAATGAACAGGAACAGATAACACGTAGCATAATAGATATGCTGATGTGCAACAATATTATCTATTGGGACCGAATTGCAGCCGATTATGGTGTGAGTGTAGACTATATTAAATCTATCGTGGGATATGACCAATCGGAAATAGATAACCTGGCAAACGATGGTATCATATCTGCCACAGAGAATTGTATAGAAATGACAGAAGACGGAAAAATATTTGTAAGAAATGTATCTTCTGCTTTCGACCAGCTTATAAAGAACAATCCAAAGAGTTTTTCAAAGCCTATTTAGAGTCAACAGATACTGCCTTATGACATGAATGTGGTGCAAGCCACTAAGAAAACAACAAATACAGTAATCTGCAAAACGAAAATTTATAAAGAATTTTTATCATGAGCAATATAAAAAAACAGGTTGTAGTAATAGGTGGAGGCCTGAGCGGACTAAGTACTGCTTTTTTCTTGAAGCGCAAGAATATGGATGTTCTTCTTTTGGAGAAGAACAACAGAATAGGAGGACAGATTCATTCTTTCTGCGAAGATGGATTCGTGTTCGAAAGCGGCCCCAATACGGGTGTAGTGTCGTATTCCGAAATAGTGGAAATGTTCGACGAACTTTCGGACAAATGTAAGATGGATGTGGCTAAAGATGAAGCAAAGAAAAGACTTATATGGAAAGGAAACAAATTCCATGCATTGCCCAACGGCATTGTTTCGGCTGTCACTACCCCACTCTTCAAATTCTCCGACAAACTGAGGATTTTGGGTGAGCCTTGGAGAAAGAAAGGCGATAATCCCAACGAAAGTGTTGCGGAACTTGCCACACGACGTCTTGGAAAATCTTTCCTCGATTATGCTGTAGACCCTTTCCTATCGGGGGTATATGCCGGAGACCCGAACAAACTTATTACCAGATTTGCTTTACCCAAACTCTATAATCTGGAACAGAACTACGGCAGTTTTATCAAAGGGAGTATAGCAAAAAGTAAAGAGCCTAAATCGGATAGAGACAGACTTGCCACCAAAAAGGTCTTTTCGGCTTCGGGAGGACTTAATTCGTTGGTTGACGCTCTGGGTGAATACATCGGCAAGGAAAATATCCTGACAAATGTTTCACATACAACAGTGACTCCATGCAATGACGGCAAAAAACCATGGAAAGTATGTTTTAAGCATAATGCGGAAAACCACGAAATTGAGACCGACAATGTAATAACCACTGCCGGAAGCTACTGCCTGCCCGAAATTCTTCCGTTCATAGAGGAAAACATGATGAAGAAAATAAACAATCTGTTCTATGCTCCGGTTGTACAGGCAGCGGTGTGCTACAAGAATGAGCCGATTGACGATTTTCAGGTGTTTGGAGGACTTGTTCCATCTTCTGAGAGCAGGAAGGTTCTGGGTATACTGAACCCATCGGCATGTTTTGACGGACGTGCAAACAAGAGCGGAAATACCCTTGCTATTTTCATGGGAGGGGTAAGACATCAGGAACTTATAGACAAAACCGACGAAGAGCTGAAACGAATCGTGATGGAATGTATGAGTACAATGCTTGGCATAAAGTCTGAACCTGACATTATAAGGTTTTTCAGACACAAACGTGCCATACCGCAATATGAAATAAACAGCGGAGAGAGATTTGAAGCAATATCTATAGCTGAAGAAATGTATAAGGGACTGTATATAAAAGGTAACCTGTGTGGCGGTATAGGCATGGCCGACAGAATACATCAGGCTTATCAGACAGCCGAAAGTCTATAATACGAATAACCTAATTAAAAAAATAAAACAATTATGATACTTGATATATTTTTCTTGATTGGCGGACTTGCCTTGATTATATTGGGAGCAAACAAACTTACTGACGGAGCAGCATCCATTGCAAAACGTTTTCAAATATCCGACCTTGTTATCGGGCTCACAATTGTAGCTTTCGGTACATCTGCGCCCGAACTGGTCATAAGTACATTGTCTGCTATGCAGGGTAGCGCAGAAATGGCTATAGGTAATGTAGTTGGAAGTAACATTTTCAACATTCTGATGATTATAGGATGTACGGCATTGGTGCTTCCTATAAAAGTAGGAAATGGAACTATGAGCAAGGAAATACCTCTTGTAATATTGTCTGCACTGGTATTTGCTTGTTTTGCAAATGATGTATATCTGGATGGAGGAAGCAGAAACATCATAAGCCGTATTGACGGACTTGTGCTGCTGGGTTTCTTCCTTATATTTATGCGCTATACTTTTGCCATTGCAAAGAACGGAAATGAAAATACTGACGAAGAACAGAAAGTCATGGAACTGCCCATGTGGAAATCCATATTATTCATAGCCGGAGGATTGTCAGGACTGATATTCGGAGGACAATGGTTTGTAGACGGAGCCAGCGGTGTGGCCCGCACATTGGGAGTAAGCGAATCCGTCATCGGACTTACACTTGTAGCAGGCGGTACTTCATTACCCGAACTGGCTACATCTGTTACTGCTGCATTGAAGAAAAATCCTGGAATTGCAATAGGTAATGTAATAGGAAGCAATCTCTTTAACACATTCTTCGTTTTAGGAGCAAGTGCTACTATCGCTCCGCTATCAATGGGAAACATCAACAATACTGACATAGCAGTGATGATAGGCTCTTCTGTTTTATTCTGGATTGTGGGACGGTTCTTCAAAGAACGTACCATAACACGTATAGAAGGAGCAGTAATGATGACATGCTATATAGCATATACTACTTGGCTCATTATATGACAAGAGAAAATGTATATAAAGACAAGAAGATATTCAACATGAATATTCTGAAATTCAATTCTTTTGTAGGCTTAATTTAATAGTTTGATGATATTAATTCAATACTACAGACCGTAAAGCCTTTTTGGCAAAAACAAGAATGAAACGATAATTTTATAAAGATATTTTGTATATCTTTGCGTGCTAATCATTTTTTTTGCTGACAATGGCTACTACACAAAGAAAACCAACACGAAATACAAAAACTGCTAAGGAAAAGCTGACTGACGAATACGGACATCTACAGCCACAGGCACCGGAACTGGAAAAAGCCGTATTGGGTGCGCTGATGATAGAAAAAGATGCTTATTCGCTTGTAAGCGAGATTCTACGACCAGAGTCTTTTTATGAGCACAGGCATCAACTAATATATGCAGCTATTACAGACCTTGCAATACAGCAGAAGCCCATCGACCTACTAACAGTAACGGAACATCTGCGCTCGAGAGGTGATCTGGACGAAGTGGGAGGACCTTTCTATATTACCCAATTGAGCGGTATGATGGCTTCGTCGGCACACATCGAATATCATGCACGTATCATTGCACAGAAGTTTCTTGCCAGAGAACTTATCACTTTTACAAGCAATATACAGAAAAAAGCCTTCGACGAGACTGAAGACGTAGACGACATAATGCAGGAAGCTGAGGGACGACTGTTTGAAATCTCACAGCAGAACATGAAGAAGGACTATACGCAGATTAATCCTGTAATTCAGGAAGCGTATGAAATGCTGCAAAAAGCAGCGGCACGAACCGATGGTCTGAGCGGACTTTCAAGTGGTTTCCATCAGCTAGACAAGATGACTTCGGGATGGCAGAACTCTGACCTCATCATCATTGCCGCACGTCCTGCAATGGGTAAGACTGCTTTCGTTCTTTCTATGGCCAAGAATATAGCAGTAAACAGCAAGGTTCCTGTAGCTCTGTTTTCTCTGGAAATGAGCAATGTGCAGCTTGTAAACCGTCTTATAGTAAACGTGTGCGAAATTCCTGGAGAAAAAATAAAGAGCGGACAACTTGCTCCGTATGAATGGGGACAGCTGGACTATAAAATAAAGGAACTATATGATGCTCCACTCTTTGTAGACGATACGCCTTCTTTGTCGGTTTTCGAACTCAGGACCAAAGCAAGACGACTAGTCAGAGAACATGATGTAAAGATTATAATAATCGACTACCTTCAGTTGATGAACGCCAGCGGTATGTCTTTCGGCAGCCGTCAGGAAGAGGTAAGTACCATTTCGCGCTCGCTGAAAGGACTGGCCAAAGAGTTGAACATCCCTATCATTGCACTGAGCCAGTTGAATCGTGGAGTGGAAAACCGTGAAGGTGTTGAAGGTAAAAGACCTCAGTTGAGCGACCTCCGTGAATCAGGTGCCATAGAGCAGGATGCCGATATGGTATGCTTTATTCATCGCCCGGAATATTATAAAATATACACGGACGATAATGGCAGAGACCTAAGGGGAATGGCTGAAATAATTATAGCAAAACATCGTAATGGTGCCGTCGGAGATGTTCTGTTGCGATTCAGGGCTGAATTTGCAAGATTCCAGAACCCTGACGACGAAATGATTGTCCCAATGCCTGGAGAAGAAAACCATACTCCTGTGATGCGCTCAAAAATCAATAGCAAGGAAAACTCGGCTGTACCGCCTCCACCTGTAGAGATGGCACCTCAACAGCAAGAAAATCCTTTTGGAGGGCCATTGCCTGAAGCTCCATTCTGATTTGACAGAAATAATGATACATATTACATTAGCCGACCTGTCTACTTGCAGACTTGTCGGCTAAAAACTCTCATTCTTCTCTTGTAAACCAAATATTTGTATTAACTTTGCACATAATTGTAGAAATATATATAAAAATACTATATTATGAATATATCTTATAACTGGCTGAAAGAGTATGTCAATTTTGACCTTACTCCTGAAGAAGTATCAGCCGCACTTACATCTATCGGACTTGAGACTGGGGGGGTAGAGGAAGTTCAGACTATAAAAGGTGGACTTGAAGGACTTGTTGTGGGTGAAGTTCTTACTTGCGAGCCTCATCCTAATTCAGACCACATGCACATCACTACCATAAATTTAGGTCAGGGAGAACCTGTGCAGATTGTGTGTGGAGCTGCAAACGTGGCAGCAGGACAAAAAGTGATTGTGGCTACTTTAGGTACCAAACTTTACGATGGAGAGGAATGTTTCACTATAAAGAAATCAAAACTGCGCGGAGTGGAATCCAATGGTATGATTTGTGCAGAAGATGAAATAGGCGTAGGTACAAGCCACGATGGAATAATCGTTCTTCCGGCAGATACAGTACCTGGAACTCTTGCAAAAGATTATTATAATATAAAAAGTGAATATGTACTTGAAGTGGATATTACTCCTAACCGCTCTGATGCATGTTCGCATTATGGAGTAGCACGTGACCTTTATGCATGGTTGGTACAAAACGGACATAAAGTAGAGCTGAAACGTCCTTGTGTGGACGGATTTACTGTAGACAACAATAATCTGAACATTGATGTAGAAGTAGAAAATAAGGAAGCTTGCCCTCGCTATGCAGGTGTAGCCATAAAGAACGTTACAGTAAAGGAAAGTCCAGAATGGTTGCAGAACAAATTGAGACTCATCGGTGTACGCCCTATAAATAACATCGTGGATATTACAAATTATATCCTTCATGCTTACGGACAGCCTATGCACTGTTTTGATGCTGCAAAAATCAAAGGCAACAAAATTGTTGTAAAAACTTGTAATGAAGGAACAAAATTTGTGACACTTGATGAAGTGGAACATACTCTTTATGAACGTGACTTGATGATTTGCAACGACGAAGAACCTATGTGTATTGCGGGTGTATTCGGTGGATTGGATTCTGGAACAACAGACACTACTACAGATATTTTCTTGGAAAGTGCATACTTCAACCCTACTTGGGTACGTAAAACTGCACGCCGTCATGGTTTGAGCACAGACTCTTCTTTCAGATTTGAACGTGGAGTGGACCCTAACAATACTATATATGCCCTTAAGGCTGCTGCCTTGCTGGTGAAAGAGATTGCAGGTGGTGAAATAGCTTCAGACATAAAGGATATTTATCCTAATCCTATATCTGATTTCGCTGTAGAACTTTCTTATAATTATGTAAACAACCTTATCGGTAAGGTTATTCTAGCTGAAACTGTAAAAAACATAGTAAGCAGTCTGGAAATGAAGATAACAAATGAAACAGAAGAAGGACTTTCTCTTCTAGTTCCAGCGTATCGCGTAGATGTTCAGCGTCCATGTGATGTAGTTGAAGATATATTACGCATATATGGATATAATAATGTTGAAATACCTACTACACTTAAATCAAGTATCAACGTAAAAGGAGCAGAAGATAAGTCAGTAAAACTTCAGAATATAATTTCCGAACAATTGATAGGCTGTGGATTCAACGAGATACTTAACAATTCACTTACTGCTGCTGCTTATTATGAAGGTAATGAGACATACAAGCCTGAAAGCCTTGTAAGACTGATGAACCCATTGAGCAATGACCTTTGTGTAATGCGTGGAACATTGTTATTTGGCGGACTAGAAAGCATTCAGCATAATGCAAACCGCAAAAACTCAGACTTGAAGTTCTTTGAGTTTGGAAAATGTTATCATTTCAATGCTGAGAAGAAGAACCCAGAGAAGGTACTTGCAGCATATTCGGAAGAATTGCACTTGGGAATGTGGGTTACAGGTAAGCGTATAAACAACTCATGGATTCATGCAGATGAAGACTCTACAGTATATGAACTGAAAGCATATGTAATCAACATTTTCCGTCGTCTTGGCGTAAACTTCGGAGGTGTTGTATTCGGAAATCTGACTAACGATATCTATTCGGTAGCAATTTCGGTACATACTCGTGGTGGTAAATTGCTCGCTACATTCGGCATTGTAAGTAAAAAGCTACAGAAAACATTCGACATCGACAACGAAGTGTATTATGCAGACCTTAACTGGACTGAACTGATGAAGGCTATAAAAGGAAATGCAGTAAGCTACAAGGAAATATCTAAATTTCCAGCAGTGAAACGTGACTTGGCACTTCTTATAGATAAAAATATCCAGTTTGCAGAAATAGAGAAAATAGCTTACGAAACTGACAAAAAACTTCTTAAGGCGGTTGACTTGTTTGACGTATACGAAGGCAGAAATCTTGAAGCTGGAAAGAAGAGTTACGCAGTAAGTTTCATGCTTCAAGATGAAAATGCAACTCTAAACGACAAACAGATTGACAAGTTTATGCAGAAACTCATTAAAAATCTGGAAACAAAACTTAATGCTAAGTTAAGATAAGATCATATTATAATAAAAAGATAACAATAAAAATATTTAACCAATGGGAAGAGCGTTTGAATATAGAAAAGCTGCCAAAATGAAAAGATGGGGTCACATGGCAAAGACCTTCACACGTTTGGGTAAACAAATTGCAATTGCAGTAAAAGCTGGAGGTCCAGAACCAGAAAACAACCCAAGCCTTCGTTCTATTATAGCTGTTTGTAAGCGTGAAAACATGCCTAAAGACAATATAGAACGTGCTATAAAGAATGCAATGGGTAAAGACCAGAGCGATTATAAGAGTACTACTTACGAAGGATACGGTCCTCACGGAGTAGCTGTATTTGTTGATACTCTTACTGATAATACAACTCGTACAGTAGCTGACGTTCGTTCTATCTTCAACAAATTTTCAGGTAACCTTGGAACTACAGGTTCACTTGCCTTCTTATTCGACCACAAATGTGTTTTCACATTCAAGAAAAAAGAAGGACTTGATATGGAAGAACTTATTCTCGATCTTATCGACTATAACGTAGAAGACGAGTTTGATGAAGATACAGAAGAAGGAACAATCACTATTTATGGTGACCCTAAGAGCTACTCTCTCATCCAGAATCATTTGGAAGAATGTGGTTTTGAGGATGTCGGTGGTGAATTTACATACGTACCAAACGACTTGAAAGAAGTTACTCCTGAACAACGCGAAACTATCGACAAGATGGTAGAACGTCTTGAAGAATTTGATGATGTTCAGAATGTTTATACAAATATGAAACCTGAGGAAGAAGAAGAATAATCTACTTCTCACAACTTATTTATGAAAACAGATTTCACATAGCTGTGGTCTATAGTGAAATCTGTTTTTTATTGAGTAATATTGAATAGCATATATAATATGAATAATACAATCAGCATAAGACGAGTATTTTTATTCCATCAAAACGCCAACTTTATTCATATAGGCAAGACATAGAATTTATAATAGAGTCCCCTTTTAAAAGTACATTTTTCCAATTTTATCCTCTCTCAGAAGTATCTGTAGAGCGTTAATTTCTGTCAAAAAAACACTTTTTGTAGTGGGCTTATAATATAATATGAATTGTGGATTATATAGAAATTATAAGAAATCGGATATTGTTTATTGTATATATATATAAAAATCATATCACTTATTTAATTCAAATCTATTCCAAATGACTAACTTAAAAAAAAAATGAAAATATCGTACAAAACTAAAGGAACTTGCAGTTCTATGATTGATATAGAAGTAGAAAATGATATAATAAAAGATATACATTTTACTGGAGGATGCAACGGAAACCTGAAAGGTATTTGCTCACTAGTAACAGGAATGGAAGTCTATGACGTGATTTCAAAGCTTAAAGGAATCAAATGCGGTAACAGAAACACATCATGCCCAGACCAATTATGCCAAGCGTTACAAAGCATAGAAAAGTAAAAATTAGAAATACTTACAATTATCATAAAAAAACAAAAGCCGTAATCATTTTCTTTGAAAGGATAAATGATTACGGCTTTTATTGTGCCATAGAGATTAACCAATAGTTTTATAGTACACAAAACTTTTCCCGTATTGGCTGTATAAAATTAGAAAGGATTACTGACTTATAAAAGCAGAACCAACCATAAGTATCAATACGCAAAAGTATATGACTTCCAATAATTACTTTACTAGAATAAAGTACTTAATTCGGCACGGCTCACTTTAATCAAATCGGCAGGAGAAATCTTTATCTGCAAACCGCGTACACCAGCACTTATATAAATATGACCGAAATCATTACAAGTATTATGTATATAAGTAGGAAAATGTTTCTTCATTCCTATAGGCGAGCATCCTCCTCTAATATATCCAGTAAGAGGAAGCAGTTCCTTCACGGGTATCAAATCGCATTTCTTATTGCCGGAAACCTTTGCTGCCAATTTCAGGTCTATTTCGTGTTCGCCTGGAATAACACATACAAAATAACCAGACTTCTCACCATGAAGTACCAATGTCTTGAATACCTGTTCAATATTTTCTCCCAATGTAGCGGCAACATGTATGCAGCTCAAATCGTTTTCATCAACTTCATATGGAACCAATTCATACTTAATCTTATCTTTATCAAGCAATCTGGCAGCATTTGTCTTAGCAATCTTTTCTTTAGACATAACTATTTTATTTTAAAAAGGAATCAACATTACATAAACACCACGACACACATAAAGACGAGGACCACGTAATAATATCATATAAAAAACAAAGTATTGCAGTAACCACAAACTGAAGAGCCACAATACCCAATACAGTCAACTTATCTTCAGTTCCTCTTTCAAGAACTTTGGAGTATACCCTTTGTCCGATTCGGCAACTTCTTCCGGAGTACCACATGACAGAAGTTCTCCTCCACCCTTACCACCTTCAGGACCCATATCTATGATATAGTCGGCCATCTTTATCACATCAAGGTTATGTTCAATAACCAGGACCGTATTCCCTTTTTCCACAAGTCGGTTCAATACTCCAAGAAGCACCCTTATATCTTCAAAATGAAGACCAGTAGTTGGTTCGTCCAGTATATAGAATGTCTTTCCGGTATCCTTCTTTGCCAGTTCGGTTGCAAGCTTAACGCGCTGGCTTTCCCCACCCGACAAAGTAGTAGAAGGCTGTCCAAGTTTAATATATCCCAGTCCTACCTCCTGAAGCACTTTTATCTTGTTCAATATCTGAGGAACATTTTCAAAGAATTCCACAGCCCTGTTGATAGTCATATCAAGCACATCTGCTATAGACTTTCCTTTATATCTCACTTCCAAAGTCTCCCTGTTGTATCGTTTTCCGTAGCATACTTCACAAGGCACAAGCACATCTGGCAAGAAGTTCATCTCAATAGTCTTGTAACCATTTCCACTACAAGCTTCACATCTTCCTCCCGACACATTAAAAGAGAACCTACCCGGCTTATACCCTCTTATTTTAGCTTCAGGCAATCCAACAAAAAGATTTCTTATGTCTGAGAAGACACCTGTATATGTTGCCGGATTAGAACGAGGAGTCCTTCCAAGCGGCGACTGGTCTACATTCACCACCTTGTCTATATACTCCAGTCCCTCTATACGTTCATAAGCCAAGGGTTCCTGCAATGAACGATAGAAATGCTTTGAGAGTATAGGCTGAAGAGTGTCATTAATCAGAGTTGATTTTCCGCTTCCGGACACTCCAGTAACACAGATAAACATACCCAAAGGAAACTCAACATCCACCCCCTTGAGATTATTACCCTTTGCACCGAAAAGGCAAAGCTTATTTCCGTTTCCTGTTCTTCTTTCCGAAGGTATCTCAATCTTCATCTCACCGTTAAGATACTGAGAAGTTACAGTATGAGTCTTCATCATTTCTTCTGGAGTCCCTGCATATACTACCTCACCTCCAAGCCTTCCTGCCTTAGGCCCCATATCCACGACATAGTCGGAAGCAAGCATCATATCCTTGTCATGCTCCACTACTATCACAGTATTGCCTATATCGCGAAGTTCCTTTAGCGAATTGATAAGTCTTACGTTGTCCCTCTGATGAAGTCCTATACTCGGTTCATCAAGTATATAAAGCACATTTACCAGCTGTGAACCAATTTGGGTTGCAAGTCGGATACGCTGGCTTTCTCCTCCCGAAAGACTCACGGAAGTTCTGTTCAAAGACAAATAGTCAAGCCCAACGTCAAGCAAGAACTTCAATCTTGTACGTATCTCCTTCAGTATTTCCTCTGCTATAATCTTCTGTTTATTATCCAGCTTTTCTTCTACATTGCCAAGCCATGCATACAATTCGCTGATATCCATAGAAGCCAGTTCAAAAATATTCTTGTCGTGAAGTCTGAAGTGAAGAGCCTCCTTATTAAGTCTCATGCCATGACATTCCGGACACACATCCACCTTTGCAAACTGTTCTGCCCATTTCTGTGCTGTGGCAGAAGCATCCTTCTCCTGCATCATCTGTATATATTTCACTATACCTTCATACTCTATAAAATAATCGGAAGAAGTATGTACAAGAGAACTTTTTATCTTCAGTCTGTCATCGCAGCCATACAGAATTTCCTTCACCGCATCTTCGGGCAATTCGTTGATTGGAGTCTTTAGATTTGCATCATGTCGTTCAAGAAGAGCATCAATCTGCCAGAAAATCATCACGTTCTTATACTTTCCCAAAGGAGCGATACCTCCTTCGTACACTGACAAGCTGCGGTCGGGTATAACCTTATCCTCATCTATCAGATTAACATAGCCCAACCCTTTACACCTAGGGCAGGCACCCTGTGGAGAGTTGAACGAAAAATTATGAGGAGCCGGTTCACGATAAGACAATCCCGTAACAGGACACATAAGGCGCTTGCTGTAATGTCTGACACTTTCAGTCTGTCCGTCAAGAATCATTATAAGCCCATCCCCCATTTTCATGGCAGTGGCTACACTCTGTCTCAGCCTTTTGTCTTCCTTCTCGGTCACCACTGTCTTGTCTATCACCACTTCTATATCATGATTCTTGTACCTGTCTAGTTTCATTCCGTGAGTTATTTCCCTTATCTCACCGTCTACCCTAACATACAGGTACCCTTTTTTCCTCACCTGTTCGAAAAGCTCCTTATAGTGTCCTTTTCTTGTACGGACAAGAGGCGACAGGATGAATATACGCTTTCCCTTATAGTCATGGTTTATCAGTTCTATTATCCGTTCCTCGGTATATTTCACCATCTTTTCGCCCGATATATACGAATACGCAATTGCTGCTCTTGCAAAAAGCAAACGCAGGAAATCGTATATCTCGGTAGTAGTTCCTACCGTAGAGCGTGGATTCTTGTTGGTGGTCTTCTGCTCTATGGAAATGACCGGACTAAGACCTGTTATTTTGTCTACATCAGGACGTTCCATACCACCCAGAAAATTTCTTGCATAAGCCGAGAATGTCTCGATGTAGCGTCTCTGTCCTTCTGCAAAAATAGTATCAAAAGCAAGAGAAGACTTGCCGCTTCCACTAAGTCCCGTTATTACCGCAAGACTGTTTCTAGGTATTTCCACATCTATATTTTTCAGATTATGAACTCGTGCACCCTGTACACTAATTGTCTCTTTTCCTTCTGTCATATCTTAATAATCGCTGAATCATTGCAAATATAATGCTTTTTTTCGTACTTTTGTCCGTAAATAATCATATAGCCGAAAAATGAAATTCTTTAGATCTATTTTTCTAGCGCTTGCTCTCACTGCGGGAAGCAGCATCGGAATGAATATCCAAGCACAGACAGAAACAGGATATTTTCTACATACAGTGACCAAAGGTCAGAGTATTTATTCTATCTCCAGCATGTACAATGTTACCAAAAGCGAGATTATACGCCTCAATCCAGGCAGTGAAAAATATATTAAAGTTGGACAATCACTGAAAATTCCACAAGCAATAGACAACAATACCAACAAGCCTATTTTTCACACTATCCAGACAGGCGAAACTCTTTATCGTCTTTCAAGCAAATACAACGTTACTTCACAAGCCATATGCAGGGCAAACCCGGGACTTAGCAGCGAAAATTTTCGTGTAGGACAGGTCATAGCCATTCCTGCACAATCGTCATCTGTGTCAGACAGCAACATACCGGCAAGTCAGGAAATCAACCAAGAGGTGAGCAAAGCCGTAGACAAGAAAAAGAAGGAATGGAAAGACATGCACAAGGTAGAGCGCAAAGAGACAATTTTCAGCATAAGCCGCGAATACGGGATAACCGAAGAAGAGCTTATTGCTGCAAACCCTGAACTGAAAAAGAAAAAGCTGAAAAAAGGTTCTTTCATTTTCATACCTTACAGCAAGGCTGAACTTGAAAAATTTGCGGAAAAAGAAAAAACAGAACTGACTAATATGCAAGATTACTCCAACGAGGAGATTTTCAGCCAAAACGAGGAAAAACTGAAAAAATACAAATCAATAAACGTTGCCATCATGTTGCCTTTCATGACAAACTCTACACAGAAAGACAACCAGATAAGAATGGTGGAATACTACGAAGGATTCCTTATGGCTGTAGACAGTCTGAAAAGACAAGGTGTATCTGTCAATCTGTACACATACGACACTAAAGAAAACTATGCTACTACAAACAGCATACTGGCTAAAAAAGAAATGAAGAAAATGGACATCATCTTCGGCCCTGCCAACAACGAGAACATAGGCAGTATATCAACATTTGCAGAAAAGAACGATATAAAAGTTGTAGTTCCGTTCTCGCCAAAGGTAGACCAGGTGTTCCAAAATCCAAACATATTTCAGGTAAACACACCACAGTCATATCTATACTCGGAAGTTTACGAACATTTTATACGCAAGTTCAAGGACAGCAACATCATATTCTTGAATGCCAAGACAGGAGACAAGGACAAGGATGACTTCATCTCGGGAATGAAAACCGAACTAAGCAACAGCGGAATAAGCATCAGAAACTGCTCTATAACCGACAATTATTCTGATATTATATCGGCTATGGACACTCTGCGCAACAATATATTCATCCCTACATCAGGAAAGAGTACAGCCCTTGTAAAGATTGTACCTCAACTGACACAGATAAGAAGAGAAAAACCGCACTATATGATGAACATGTTCGGGTATCCCGAATGGCAGACATATACCAACGACTATCTGGCAAGTTTTTATGAACTTGACACATACTTCTACTCTTCGTTCTACACCAACAACCTGTTTCCTGCTGCCGTAAAATTCACACATTCATACAGAAAGTGGTTCAGCAAAGACATGGCGAATATCTATCCCAAATATGGCATGTTGGGATTTGACACCGGGTACTTCTTCCTTAAAGGATTGGCCATGTACGGCAACAAGATAGAAGACAATCTGAATTCCATAAAAGTAACACCTATTCAGACAGGATTCAAGTTTGAAAGGGTAAACAATTGGGGAGGATTCATCAACCGAAAAGTATTCTTCGTACATTTCTCTAAAGAATATGAACTTATAAAACTCGACTTTGAATGATAAAGAAAACAATTATAATGATATGTGTCATGACATCAGGCCTCGTCTCAATGCCCAAAGTCGTGGCACAGCTACAACAGCAGAAACACAACTTTGCCATAGGATTCAACGGTGGAGTAAGCCTTAGTTCAACAGACATGTCTCCCAAGGTAAAACAAAAAATGCTTATAGGTCCTACTGCCGGATTCACCGCACGATACATATCCGAAAAATATTTCAAGATGATATGCGGCATACAGGCAGAAATAAATTATTCGCACAGAGGATGGAAGGAAACAATGGAAGACGGTACAGGCGACATTTATAAGAGATCCATGCACTACCTTGAGATTCCTCTTCTGGCACACCTGGCCTTTGGCAAGGAGTACGGAAATGGAGCCAGGTTCGTCCTAAACCTTGGTCCTCAGGTAGGATTCCTGATGGGCGAAGACGAAAAGCATTATATCACTTCCATCAACAAAGAACAATACGGAAAGGCCGCCGAAAAGAAGTTCGACTATGGCATAACCGGTGGCGGAGGAGTGGAATTAAGAACCGGCATCGGTCATTTTCTGGTAGAAGGAAGATACTATTTCGGACTGAGCGACTTTTTCAACAGTACCAAGAAAGACTACTTCTCGAGGTCGGCACACTCTTATATCAGTGCCAAGATAACATATCTGTTCGACTTGAAAAAATAAACTAAACATACATTCACTAAAATATACTCTTAATTATGCGCCTTATTTCATGGAACGTAAACGGAATCCGTGCATGTTGTGACAAGGGATTCAGAGAATCATTCAGCAAACTTGACGCCGATTTCTTCTGTCTGCAAGAAACAAAAATGCAAGAAGGACAACTTGACCTAAACTTTGATGGATATACATCATATTGGAACTATGCCGAGAAAAAAGGATATTCAGGCACTGCAATATTCACACGCCACCAACCCTTAAACGTAACTTACGGACTAGGCATCGACGAACACGACCACGAAGGACGTGTGATAACACTCGAAATGGACAACTTCTTCCTGGTGACAGTATATACACCAAACTCGCAAGACGGACTGAAACGCCTTGACTACCGCATGAAATGGGAAGACGACTTCCGCACCTATCTGACAAGACTGGACAACATAAAGCCGGTATTGGTATGTGGCGACCTTAATGTGGCACACAAGGAGATAGACCTGAAGAATCCGAAAACAAACAAGATGAATGCCGGGTTTACCGACCAGGAAAGAAAAAAATTCCAGACACTGCTGGATGCAGGATTCATTGATACATTCCGACATTTCTATCCCGACATGGAGAACATATACTCGTGGTGGTCGTACAGATTCAAGGCACGCGAAAAAAATACCGGCTGGCGTATCGACTATTTTGTGGCATCGGCAAGACTTTCCGACAAACTACAGGGTGCAAAGATACATACCGACATTTTTGGTTCCGACCACTGTCCTGTAGAAGTTACAATAGACTTATAGGCAAATGAAGAACGACGGATTTACACTAAAGAAAAGGCTGAAAAGCTTCAAATTTGCATTCAACGGCATATACATGCTTATAAAGCACGAGCATAATGCATGGATACACTGCTTTGCAGCAATATGCGTCATAGCAGCAGGATTACATTACGGAATATCATCACACGAATGGGTGGCTGTGATATTTGCAATAGGCTCTGTATTGGCAGCCGAAGCTGTAAACTCATCCATAGAAGCACTTGCCGACCTTGTATCGCCACAATATAACGAGGCCATAAAAAAGACAAAGGACATGGCAGCTGGAGCTGTACTTATCATGGCTATAGCAGCAGCTGCTGTGGGACTGATAATATTCGTTCCAAAAATGATAGATGCTTATAACATTTAAACACAACAACATGACTAACAAGATTATCATTCTTCTGACTATTTGTTTCATATCATTATCAGTAAACGCTCAGGAAATAAAAGTGACAGGCAGCAGAAAAGCAGTAAGAACATCGGGCGATGTGGGAGCCATACTGCTGCCAGTAGCCGGACTTACAGCCATACTCATAAACAAAGACTGGCAAGGACTGAAACAGGGTGTATTTGCAGGTGTCACCACATTGGGGGTAACTACCGCACTAAAATACGCAGTGAAGAAACAAAGGCCCGACCATAGCGACTCACACTCCTTTCCTTCGATGCACACTTCTGTATCATTTACCGCTGCATCGTTCATACAAAGACGATACGGATGGAAATGGGGAGCCCCGGCATATGTACTTTCCACCTACATAGGATGGAGCCGTGTGTACGGCAAGAAGCACGACTGGTGGGACGTAGCTGCCGGAGCTGCAATAGGAACAGCCAGTTCATACATCTTCACACGCCCCTTTGCCAAGAAACACAATCTTACAATAAGCCCCATAGCGGGCGACGGCCACTATGGGGTATACACTTCTATGAATTTCTAAAATAAACAAGAATAACCATAGCCTCATCCATATGACAACAAGAGAGAGTTGTCTGCGGTGAGGCTATTCTTTATTGTTCACGCCATATCCAAACAACGAGAAATCGCCCATACAAGGGTCTCCAGGGAAAATGCATTCCAGCGCCGCAGTGATCCTTCTGGCATTTGTAAGCGAGAAAGACGGCTTGTCGGTAAGTCCCAGAATATTTGCCACGCGGCATACGTGAGTATCAAGAGGAATAATGAGTTCAGCAGGTGTCATACTCTTCCATATGCCGAAATCCACAGGCGAGTCACGTCTCACCATCCATCTCAAAAACATATTCAGCTTTTTCTGCGGAGAGCGGTCGGACACTTCAAGAAAGGCACAAAGTTTCTGCATAGGAGTACCTTCATAATCCATCATCTTTTCTTCAAGAGTATGTCCGGCAGAGTAAACCGAATACAATTTCTCCATATAAAATCTGAAGTCCGCATACGAAACCATTCTATAGAAACTACTGTCATTGTCCTCGCCGAAATCTTCTCTCCATTTACCCGACAGGATATATTCCAGCGGTCTGTGATTCATAATATCATCCAGTTCATTTGCCTTGCGCAATATCATCTTTCTGTTACCAAAACTAAGTACAGCAGTGAGAAGGCCGGAAATCTCTATATCCTCCTGTTCCGTATATCTGTGAGGGAACTGTACAGGATCGTCTGGAATAAACGAGACACAATGATACGTATGTGCCCACTCCTTCAGCAATGTAATGGTTTCTTCATTCATAATTTCACCATAAATTTAAAAAAAACGCTTAGTCGCTTTAACCAAAACGACCAGTCGTTTTATGACAAGCGACCAGGCGTTTTGCAAATAAAGCAACAAAGCGCATTCTTTATAATGTAAAAAACATATATTTCCTAAAAGGACCAATCAATTGAAATAATAAAGGAAAGTAGCAACTCCTTCGAGAGCCTTCTTCTTCTGGTCTTTTATTTCGATTGAGAATTTTATTTCAGCCTTTGCCACACCACGAAGATTTACCAAAGACTGGAGTTCCGCATTGAGACGTACACTCTGCCCCGAAAGTACAGCCTGACCAAACTTCATCTTGTCCATTCCATAATTGACCATCATCTTGAGATTGTTCACCTCAATAATCTGCTGCCAAAGATAAGGCAACAACGAAAGAGTAAGGTAACCATGAACAATAGTACTTTTATATGGGCTGTCTGTTTTAGCCTTTTCTTCATCAACGTGTATCCACTGATGGTCTAAAGTAGCATCAGCAAACAAGTTTATACGTTCCTGAGGGATATCCAACCATTCAGATACTCCAATCTGTTTCCCTACATACTGTGCAAAATCTTCGTAAGAATTGATAACAACCTTCTCCATAATACTTTATACTGTGTGTTAATATTTAAAGTTCGTACAAAGATAAAGAAACTTTATAATATTAATTAAAAAGCATGGATAAAATAACACAATTCATCAAAAAATGTGCAGTTTGCAAACAAATCCTTATCTGACAAGACGCTTTGGAGACCCATGCCACGAACAACCAAGACAATATACTTCGCTGAGGTCGAACCCTTCCAGGCTTTCGTCTTCATGCTTTGGAATGATGTTATAATTCTCGTCTACATACACCACTCTACGTTCTCCTTTGTCGTTTTTCACGTACATGGGCGCAATCTTACATTGCGGACATAACATTTTCTTCATAATCCGTTTAGTATGTGTTTTGTTATTGATAATATATATAATGAAAAGCCATCTATGCTACTATGACATATTAATGGTTTAGCAGTGAAACTACATCCGAATATGTAAAACCTACGAAATCCGGCATAACTGCATTACATTTATCCTTTATGGCTTCCGCACTGTTGGTAGTACTCAGTCCCACCACCACCATGTTGGCCGAATTAGCAGCCTGCAATCCATGAAACGAGTCTTCGAACACTATGCAGTTGCTTATATCTGTATCAAACACTTCTGCACCCAGCAGAAAACAGTCGGGAGCCGGCTTAGACTGTGTAAACATTTCAGCGGTAAGAATACGGTCAACGAGTGTTTTAAATTCGGGATGAGCAGCATATACATTACTCATCTTCTTATCGTTAGAACTTGTTACTATAGCTATCTTAACACCGTTCTGTCTGAGTTCTTTCATAAAGTCAACCACCCCCGGAATATAATCGTATGTCATTTTGCCTTCAAAAGCATTCAGACCTTCAACTATCTTTTCCTGTTCGGCTTCCATACCATGAAAATATTTATCAAAAATCTGTGTCAGTGTCTGACCTTTGATGACAAGACCAAAATCCTTGTATTCAGGAAAATACTTACGGCCTACTTCATCCCAATATACGGTGTATTGTGTTTCAGAATCTATCACCACACCATCCAAATCGAACAGAGCAACTATATCTTTTGTCTTATCCATAAATTCTTCTTTAATTATTAATCTTCATCATCAAACAAGTTTTCCCATCCGGCATCCTTATACCATGCCACCGACTCTTCGTAATATTCATCCCAATCCTGACGGTCTATATCTTTATTGAAAGGAATATACATACCCAGTCCGCAATAATGTCCTTCCTTGACAGGAAGCTTGTCTACCACCTTATAAGAACTGCCATACAAAGCAGCTTTCGAAATTATCACTCTGTCCATTATAACATCCAGTTCTACCGGCAACACACCATTGCCCAACACTTTGAACAGGTCTTCCACATCGAATGAAAAATACTTGTAATTGTCTATTCCATACTGCTGCACCATATCCAAATCAAGATTTTGCAGAGCTTCCGAATATTGTCCTATATTGTCCTTCATCCATCCTGCAAGTTCTTCCATCTTACTGCAATCTATGGCTGCACACATTCCCCATGATTTTATCCTGTCACTATAGCCTATATAGTCTCGGCATATTTCATCATATCTCACTTTCTTATCAAAAAGTTTAGGCATTACAATGTCATAAGGAAAGCCATTAGTATGAGTTTCCACTACAGAGCCTATCAGATAATTTGTAACATCTTTAAGTTCGTAGCATACTTCGGCAGTACACATCATGCAGGCATCAAACAATATGAACTCCAGCGGATTGTCGAAAACATCATCCAACACATCTGCCATCTGAGGTATGTCAATGCTGTATCCGTTGTCATCGCCGAAAGACCTTCCGTTTTTTTCTCCAGGCATCCACCCCGAACCGTGAGAACCGAAAACAAGGCCATAGCTATCGGATGGACTCAACTCCTTCATTTTTTCCAACACACGCTTCATCGTCTTTGGAGAAACGGCATTATGTTCTTTTTCATCATAACTGGTTATTATGGAATGTCCTATCACATTCTTGATGTTGAGTTCCATACCCGTCAGAGCAGGTTTTTTATTGATATATCCATCACCATTGGTGGTAAACTTTAATATCGAAGGTCCGACAATGCCGTCCTTGTCATCCTCATAAGGTCTGTAATATACCAACAAAGTACATGTATCTTTTACAGAAGCAAGCCCTGAATACATATCCACAAGGTTATTCTTCAAATATCTATCCAAAGATCCACCACGATTGTTGGAAACGAGATAAGCCAAGACAGTCCTTCCCGATTTTAATGGAAGATCTTCATTGGGAATTTCATCCGAACATGAGCATATGAAAAGAACGGAAAAGAAAAGCAATAAATATTTTTTCATTTCATCTGTTGTTATCAATTATCAAAAAAAAATCATTCCATATGCATAACACACACAGAATGATATATACTAAAGTCGAAGACTAAAAGTTTTCAGCCTTCACAAATTTAAATTCAGGATTAACGTCCTTCAGCAAGATATTATTACCTTTTCTGTATTTGGACTTAAGTTTATCCAGTTCCTTTTGCAGTTTATGTTTCTTTGTATTATAGAACATAAAGCAAGTACGGTTCCTGCCACCTTCCTTCGACTCAAGATAGTCTTTAAGCTGAGAACTGTACTGAGAACGTCCGTAAAGAAAATTCTTATTGTCTACACTAGCACTGTCCACAAACTGGATGTCAGTGAAATACACCAAAGAATCTGTAAACGAAGCAGAAGCTCCCGCCATATAAACACCATATTTGTTTTTATCCTTCGGTTTCTTTGCAGTTGCACCAATCATAATAAATGCCGCAAAGAAAAAACATATAAATTTCAAGTATCGCATATTAAAAATCATTTTAACTGCAAAAATAAACAATTATGACAAATACCAAAAATATATAGAAGATAATTAACATACAAAAAGTGACAAAAAAGGAAAAATCTTCTTCCTGTCACTGATGGAAAGAAACATCGTGACTGGAAAGCTTCCCAGGCTGTTAGTGAAATTATGAGCATTCTTCTCCTTTTCCTTTTCGGAACTTATCGTAATTCCAAGCATTATTACATCTATTGTATTTTAGAGTTTTGTATTTATTATTTCCGAAAGTTCTTATTTTTAGTTCAATTTACCAAGTATTGATATCTTCCATTCTGTCCTGTTCCGCTTCCTGCTTGTCATTGTTCCTGTATTTCTCAAAATTTGGTATATTCTGCAATTCTTCTTCCTCCATATATAGTTGAATGAAGCGGGCGAATTGTCTGGCGGCATTTATACCGCCTGTAATGCCCAAAAGAATTCTGCCTGATGTACGTTTAGGGTTGGCTATTACTATTTCTTCTTCTCCTTTACCACTGAATGTTTTCGCATAACTGTTACCAGAAAGTGTGATTACAACCTGTTCATAAGGTAGTGTTTCTTCTTTTTGAAACATAAAACGACCGGGTATAGTGATTGTTTTGGAGTCACGGTCAAAAACAATTCGTTGCCAAGGTTGTAAAAAGGCTTTTAGTCCTATAACTATTGCAACTATGTCACCTTCAAGAAACAATAATGCATTTATATAACTTTCATTTGACACCTTATAAGGTGTGATTCCTCCCCAATATAAGATTAATAACATCAAAAGAGAAATTAATAAAATAAAGATTCTTCCAGATACCCCATCATTATCAATGATAATTTGTTTATTATCAATTTTATTAAATATGAACGGATCTCCAGTCAAGTTTTTCCAATAATCAGGCAAGATTACCAATCCAAAAGTTCTGTTCTTTTTAAGGGAAACTTTTGGGTATAGATTCCAAACAGCTTTTAATATCATATATATACAAAAACAAAATACTATATTAATGGCTAGCAATCCAAGTGCCAGATTAATAAAAGTAACCTCTCTATGTTGATTGACGAATGCTATAATTAAAATAGTTAATGGCCATGAGAAGGCTGATATAAAAAATATACTCCACCATTTTCTTACTTGCCATTTCTCTTTTCTCATTTCAGTTTCCTGACACCCGGTATCTCCTATGATATTCTTGCGATGTTGCCAGTTTTTATTATTTTCGGATTTCATGATTGTGCCTGTTTTAGTTCGTTTTATTTTCTGAGAAATTTTCAAGATATATCAGCATCAATGAACCTGCTTTTATCATTTCATTAATTCACTTGATATATTTTACTTCATCCGTTTCACTGTCGCATAGAAAACAGTCGGTCAATACCGTATCCTCTGGGATTACGATGTATTCTACGTTTTCCGGAGCGAAGAGTTTGAACACAAACTGTTTTTTCCAAAGACCGATTAATACTAAATCGTTGTCATTCGGTATTTCAATTCCATGTTCTTGACAATACCATGATACTCTGTCGTAGTAATGCACTATCCTGTGTTTTATCTTAGAGAGCCTTTGCTTGAACTCATCCGTACCGTATATATATCCCATGTATGCGTCTGTAACGAGGATGGTATTGGGATATATCGGTTTTGGGAAACCTGCCGCCTTTCTGCGCAGGAAGTCTTTCTCGCGGTAGGGGTCGAACACTTCGCCTTGCGGCAGCGGGCGGTTCTTGTCCATATAGAGTACATAGAATGGCCACCAATCGGAATCATAATCTGCAAGAACAGGTATAGCTGCTTTAGTTCGCGGATGTAAAAAACAAAACCTAAATGCAAGGTTCATAGTACCTTTTGAATATCCCGGAATGACCTTCGAGAAAGGAACAGTACAACGAGGAAAGAATAAATGGCGTGGAAATGTTACAGTACCATTCATCCTGTCCAGTACAAATCTACGCTTATGTGCAAATAATTGACTGACCAGCAGAATAAATGGAGCTAAAATAAATGCTCCACTTGAGACAGGCCAATAAATTTCACTGTAAGGGTTGTCTATTTCTTTGCAGAAGAAGAATATCCCAGTACATAAAATAGCTGCTCCGATACCTATCAGAAATCCGCGTATTTGAGAAGGTGTAGTGAAAATAAGAAATTGGTCATCAGCCCTTTCCACCTTGTAGAAATCGGCAATTTCAGTTGTTAATACGGCTGGGAACGGGTATATGATATGCTTTGTTTTTTCTCTTTTCCCACTCCATATTTTCAATGCTATTAATAAGAATATGGTTACGACTCCTAATAGTGTCAGGAAGATTGTTCCTGATACTAATATGACTAACAATTTACCCCATATATGTTCAAAAAAACTCATTTTTTCATAAGGAAACTGCATAAGGTCATGAATACCAAAGCTGCCGTACACGAATATTGGGTATATACATAATAGAACTAAGATTCCGGCTATAATTCTGATTGTAGATGGTCTGTTAATGTCTGTTTTTGGTTCCATATCTCATTCTGTTTTTATTCTACATCTACATTTATGTACTTTTCATATTCAGGACCTTCGTACGGTGGGTCACCAAAACCTCGTGAACTAATGGCAATATCAAAGTGTGATATATCATTACCGTCATCAGACTTCTTGATACAATAGGTATAATATTTTTCTCTGCGGTGTATAGGCGCTTTGGTGTAGTCCCAGTCATACAAATCACAGTAATAAAGCAGAGGGAACGGATTGTTATTGAATTTCAGATTTGTTTTTTTCAGAAAATCATCCATGTGCATACCTTTGCCCAAAACTGCTCCTCCGACAACTATTTTACCCGTAAAATACTGACGTGGGCAACGGTTCTTTAGCCATTTTAGGTTTTCTTCGGATAGAAAATCATCTAATTCTATATTCCAGTTAATCATTATTCTGCTTACAGAGGCACTGTCTTTTCCACTTTTATCGTGTGATACCATAATGATTCCCATAGAATCCCATATAAATATTCCGGGTTCCGCAAGACGTTCGTAATGTCCGAATATCTCACACAGTTCTCCTATTGACATTCCAGGCATGAACAGCTTGCCGTTGTAGGTTATTGTCGTATCTGTAAATACAAACAGGTGCTCCATATTCACCCCCTCTTTTTCGTAGTCTATAGGCGGTTCTTCCGGCAGATGTTCTTCCAAAAACCTGTCTGTTTTTTTCATCAGTGTATCTACTTTGCCCAAAATGTTATCTATGCTTCCCATCGCCTTTTCGTGGTTGTAGCTACACCCTGTACAGGAGGATAGACAGGACAGGATACTTATGTAGAATAGTATTGCTATATACTTCATAATCCTATTATTTATTATAATTTGAACAACTGTTTGAGAGAAATGGGTGGAAACAGTTCTTTTGTTATTTCGTTACCACGTTTCAATATAAGTTGGGTAAATCACGGTAATTCCAGTTTGTTGGAGCTACCTTGAATATCCACTTTCTTTCCGCTCAGCTTGGTGGTGTTTTTACCATTGAGGGTCATCTTACCATTACTGACAACTGAAATCTCATCCGATTCATTTTGATACTTTTTAGACAAGACATCCAGTGAGTTGTTGGCATCCACTTTGAGTTTGTCAAACTTCAGGTCTCCCTCTTTGCCGATACTCATATCAAGTTTACCGTCAGCCACTATATTTATATCTTCCTTTGCATTCAGCCTTATGTTTTCAGCATTCAAGGAGATGGTTTTGGGGGCGATTATTTCTATTGTTTGTTCCTTGGAGTTTATGTGTATTATGTTTTTATTGGCATCTTTCAGTGTGATTCCCCATTGTCCGTCTTCATCATCATTGAACTCCAATGTATGTCCGCTGCGTGTAACAATGGTTTTAATGTGGTTGTCCGCATTACCTCCTTCGCCGTTGTTCTTGTGGAACATACTTCCGCTGACGTAAGGTCTGCACGGGTCTCCCAGTTCAAAGTCCACCATTACCTGGTCTCCGATTTCCGGTACAAATACGAACCCCCGGTTCTTGGATACCGTTTCGCTGCTTCCAGCATCAAGACTCCGTACCCTTATCCAGTTTGTGGTCTTGTTTTTGCTTTTCTGCCATGCAAATTGCACCTGTACACGTCCCATGTTTTCCGGGTCTGCATTGTCTGTCACTTCCGCCAGCATACTGTATGCCACGGGTGTCCGTATGTCCTTCATTGGGATATACTCCATACTTGCAGGTATTCCCTTGAATGTGTTGGTATAAGTACCGTTTGCATCAATGCTGTGTGAAAGTTCTACAATTCTGTAGCGTCCAAGGTCCTGTCTCTTGCACATGGTTGGCGGAATGGTTATCACTGCCGGTTCTCCGATTCGTATCCGGCAGGTTTTTGTATTGCCCGTAATCCATACCAGTGAAGCCACGTTGCGCCCTTTTTCTGCTGCGGCAAAGTGTTCTATATCCAGCGGATGTCCGGCTGCCGTGTGGCTGTACATCGTTGTTTGCGACTTGTATGTGTTTTCGGAAGTCTGTACGGCATTTGCCAGGTAGGTGTTTATTCCGTTCACTGCTTCCGTGTCATCGCCGTACATGGCTGTATGTATGTCAGCCATATAGTCATGCCTTGAGAATCTGAACGGCATCATCTGCGATGAAAAGTGTATCGAGTCTATATCGATGTCATAGACGAGGTTTTCGTCCTTTTCCCTGTGTGGGTTTCCGAAGAAGAGTTCCTGTCCGTTATAGTAGAACCACTCTCCGTATTGCCATGCCAGTCGTTTCAGGAATTCGTATGCGCTTTCCTCCTGCATCTGTATATATGGAATCTTGTTCTGGAAGGCAGGGTTGTTCACCACACTTATTCCGTTTCCGTATTTATCCACCACTTCGTTTACGATATCTTTGAGTGTGGCATCCGTGAATGAATCCATTGTTTTCCCTGACTCCATCAGTATGGTCATACTGTAGCCCCGATAGTGGAGTGTTCCCGAGACTCCTTTCTCTCCGTCCATTCCGACAGAGGTCACAATTCCCTTGAAAATGTTTTCTTCTCCGCTTGTTCCGTGTTTCATTCGTATTACTACTTTTGCAACTGTCAGCTTGGCTGTACTGTTAGGCAAGGCATGGCATACCCCGTGTGCCGGATGCACATGTACCAGCGTGTCCGGTGTCAGCATATTGGCTATCTTGTCCAGCATACGGTTGTGGCTGTCTTCTATTTCGTGCGACAAGCCGAACAGTTCACTGGAGAGTGCTTCGAGTAACAGTTTCACTAATGGGTCCAGATTTTCTACTTTCTTGATTCCCCAGTAGTTCATCGCATGGCGATACATACGGGTTTTTATGGCTTCTTTGCTGTAATTCTGGGTATTCATTAAAAGACAATTTCAAGTTTATCACTACCTTTACGCATTCCTAAAAAGAATGGGATTGGCCATATTTGACGA
>JAHHQV010000067.1 GCA_020026175.1 Phocaeicola sp.
AGCAACTGACTCTTAATCAGTGGGTCCAGGGTTCGAATCCCTGAGGGTGTACCAAGCTGTGAAGCAAAAAAACATAAAGGTTTTGGAAATCGTGAGGTTTCCAAAACCTTTTTTTTATTTCCCCTTTCTTGTAGACGTTTGCTGATAGTGTGCAGCTTAAAAACATTGATTTTCTACTGAGCCTCTTATATTTTTCCTACCGGAAAACTGTTCGCTAAAAAACATAGCCTTGTTATGTTTTGCTCGTGCATGAGCTGCCTATATGCGTTTTAATCAAAACGACTAGGCGTTTTGATTAAAACGCTCCGTCGCTTTGCAAAGAACACCTAAGCGTTTTGTTCCTACATTATTTTCATATATAATGTAATATAAAAACATGTTCGTTCGATAAAAAAAATTTAAATCCCATCAATTGTATGATTTTTTAATAAATATTAGTTGTGACTGTTAACTGAAAAACGTAATTTTGGCTGCTATAAAAAAGGTTTATCCGTTTTTATATAGATAATAAGAATAAAAGTAATTAATAAAATAACAAGAAATTATGACTGAAGCTGTTGATATTCGTGCTTTAAACGAATTAATCGAACGCCAAAGTGCGTTTGTTACAAATCTGATGACTGGAATGGACCAGGTCATTGTGGGACAGAAACATCTGGTAGAATCATTACTTATAGGTTTGCTTGCCGACGGACATATCCTGTTGGAAGGTGTGCCGGGACTGGCAAAGACTCTTGCCATCAAATCGTTGGCGTCTCTTATAGATTCAAAATATAGCCGTGTACAGTTTACTCCCGACTTGCTACCTGCCGACGTTATCGGTACTATGATTTACAGTCAGAAGGACGAGCAGTTCATAGCAAAGAAAGGTCCTATTTTTGCAAACTTCGTATTGGCCGATGAAATAAACCGTGCCCCGGCAAAGGTGCAGAGTGCATTGCTAGAAGCTATGCAGGAACGTCAGGTCACCCTCAGCAAGGATACTTTCAAATTGCCAGAACCATTCTTGGTTATGGCCACACAAAACCCGATAGAACAGGAAGGAACATATCCGTTGCCAGAAGCTCAGGTAGACCGTTTCATGCTGAAAGTCATCATCGACTATCCAAAACTGGAAGAAGAGAAGAAGATTATACGTCAGAATATTTCTGGCGAGAAGATAGAAATAAGACCAATCATCAAGGCCGAAGACATTATAGAAGCGCGCAAGGTGGTGAAACAAGTCTATCTGGACGAAAAGATAGAACAGTATATAACAGACATAGTATTTGCTACACGTTATCCTGAAAGATACGACCTTAAGGACTTGAAGAACCTCATCGGATTTGGAGGCTCTCCTCGTGCTTCAATCAATCTGGCGCTTGCTGCACGAAGCTATGCTTTCATCAAGCGCAGAGGATACGTAATTCCAGAGGACGTACGTGCTGTGGCTCATGATGTGTTGCGTCACCGTATCGGATTGACTTACGAGGCCGAAGCTACAAATGTGACTGCCGATGAAATAGTTAGCAAGATATTGAACAAGGTTGAAGTGCCTTAATGCTTTAAACAGAAGTTTAGCTGTACGGAAGGGGTGATGTAAAGAAATTTTTCAGAAACCCTATGAAAGGCCATCAGTCAGTTGTGTGATGGTCTGTAAAGTTAAATAGAAAAACAAAACGAAAGTTAGGGACTCTGAAACTAATATCAAAAGAATGGAAACTACAGAATTATTAAAACGAGTTCGCCAGATTGAAATAAAGACCAGAGGGTTGTCGAGCAACATCTTTGCCGGGCAGTATCATTCGGCCTTCAAGGGCAGGGGTATGGCATTCTCAGAAGTAAGGGAATACCAGTACGGAGATGATGTGAGAGACATCGACTGGAATGTCACGGCTCGTTTCGATAAGCCATTCATCAAGGTGTTCGAAGAGGAACGTGAGCTTACAGTGATGCTCATGGTAGATGTGTCCAACAGTCTTGACTTTGGTACTTCAAAGCAGATGAAGAAAGATATGGTGGCAGAAATAGCTGCTACAATAGCCTTCTCTGCCATACAGAACAATGATAAGATTGGTGTGATTTTCTTTTCTGACAAAATAGAGAAGTTTATCCCTCCAAAGAAAGGACGCAAGCACATTCTATATATAATAAGGGAACTGCTTGACTTCAAGCCAGAAAGCAAGCGTACCGATTTGAGATGTGCCATAGAATACCTTACCAATGTGCTGAAGAAACGTTGCACGGCTTTCATGCTGAGCGATTTTATAGATGACAATGACTTTAAGAATGCTCTTACGGTGGCCAACAGAAAACATGATGTGGTAGCCGTACAGGTGTACGACAAGCGAATGGAGGAACTGCCTGATGTTGGTCTGATGCTGGTATGTGATGCCGAAACCGGACATGAGGAATGGATTGACACTTCTTCAAGGGCACTGAGAAACGCTCATCATCAGTGGTGGACTGAGCGACAAAAGAAACTGAACGATACATTCAATATATGTAACGTAGATTCTGTTTCAGTGCGTACCGACCAAGACTATGTAAGGGCTTTGCTTAACTTATTTGCTAAAAGAAACTGATAGTGTGTGATGGAAAAGCTATTTACAATTGATATGAAGCAGATGCTGAAAACTGCGTGTGTTGCTGCCGCACTGATGATGACAGGCGGACAGGTGAATGCACAGGTTACGGTGCAGGCCAAAATAGATTCGCTGCAACTATTGGTGGGCGAACAGACTAAGATTCATCTGGAGGTAAGTATGGATGCAAACAAGCAGTTCAGCCTCCCTATGATAAAGGATACACTGGTGAGAGGTGTGGAAGTGATTGATATTGCCAAGCCTGACACCCAGCTTCTGAACAACGACAAGAGATGGGTTATTACACAGGATTATACGATTACTTCTTTTGATTCGGCGCTTTACTATCTGCCTCCACTTGAGGTGATGGTGGACAACAAGGAGTACCGCTCTGAATCGCTTGCACTGAAGGTGTACTCCATTCCGGTAGACACTCTTCATCCCGACCAGTTTTTCGGGCCAAAGCAGATTGTTGCGGTGTCGCTCGAATGGCAGGACATAGATACTATGGTGTATGCCTTTATCTTGATGCTTTTGTTGGGCGCTGCGTGTGTGTTCTTCATTATACGATATAAGGACAACAAACCGATAATAAAGATTATAAAGGTAGAACCAAAACTTCCTCCTCATCAGGAAGCCATGAAGCAGATTGAGGAAATCAAGTCGGACAAGAATGTAAGAAGAGAAGACCCTAAGCTGTATTACACTGAGCTTACGGATGTTATACGTACTTACATAAAGGAACGCTTCGGATTTAATGCCCTTGAAATGACTTCTTCTGAAATCATAGACAGACTGATGGAAGAAAAAGACAAGGATTCGCTGAAAGACTTGAAATACCTGTTTGATACAGCCGACCTCGTGAAGTTTGCAAAGCATGCTCCTATGATGAATGAAAACGACATGAACCTGGTGAGTGCTGTCGATTTCATCAACGAAACGAAAATAGAGGAAGACCCTAATGCGAAAAAAGAGCCTACAGAGATAAAGGTGGAAGAAAAACGTTCGAAACAGGGACGTATAGCGCTTATGTGCAGTATCGGACTGACCGGTGCGGCTGCTGTCATTGCCCTGTATGTTGCCGTGAAATGTATCATTGACCTTTTCTTTTAATTGTATTAAATAAATGAAACTATGATTTTTGCTAATATAGAATATCTGTTTCTGCTCATTCTGCTAATACCTTATATTATATGGTATGTAATGCGCAGAAAACGTACAGAGGCTACTTTGCAGGTGTCTACTACGAAAATGTATCTCAATACGCCTAAAAGCTGGAAAGTGTATTTCATTCATGCACCTTTTCTGCTTCGTCTGGTGGCTTTTGTTATGATAGTGCTGGTTTTGGCTCGTCCGCAAAGCACCGACAACTGGCAGAATACAGAAATTGAAGGTATAGACATCATGCTGGCAGTGGATATCTCTACCAGTATGCTGGCGGAAGACTTGAAGCCTAACCGTATTGATGCGGCAAAGCAGGTGGCAGCCGAATTTATAAACGGTAGGCCTAACGACAATATCGGACTGACTATTTTTGCAGGCGAAGCATTTACACAATGCCCGCTTACTGTTGATCATGGAGTATTGCTTAACTTGTTTAAGAATGTAAGCTGTGACATGATTTACAAAGGGATGATAGAGGACGGTACTGCCATAGGTATGGGACTTGCAAATGCAGTGAGCAGACTGAAGGGTAGTAAAGCCAAATCGAAAGTGGTGATACTTCTTACTGACGGGGTGAACAATAGAGGTGAACTTTCTCCTCTTACGGCAGCAGAAATAGCAAAGCAATTTGGTATAAGGGTATATACCATAGGCGTTGGAACAAATGGTACAGCTCCTTATCCTATGCAGACATATTCTGGTGTGCAGTATATACAGACACCTGTGGAAATAGATGAAAAGACTCTTACAGATATTGCTGGAGAGACTGATGGAAATTATTTCCGTGCCACCAGCAATTCGAAGTTGAAGGAAGTATATAAGGAAATAGATAAACTGGAAAAGACAAAACTTAATGTCAAGGAATTCAGCAAGAAGGAAGAAGAATATGAGATTTTTGCACTGATAGCTTTCTTGTGTGTTTTGCTGGAACTGATATTGCGTAATACTGTCTTGAAGAAAATACCTTAAAAATAGATTATGTCATGTTTAGATTTGGAGAACCATTATATTTATATTTATTGCTGATACTTCCGCTTTTGGTTGTGTTCTACCTGTATAGCAACTATAGGAGGAGAAAGAAACTGACTCAGTATGGCGACCCTAAACTGATGGCCCATCTGATGCCTGAAGTATCGAAATACAGACCGGATGTAAAGTTCGGACTTGTAACGACAGCACTTGCCATGATTATTTTCATGTTAGCCCGCCCGCAATTTGGTTCAAAGATGGAGACGGTGAAACGTCAGGGAGTGGAAACTGTGGTGGCACTGGATATATCAAATTCAATGCTTGCACAAGATGTAACACCTAGCCGTCTTGAAAAGTCGAAGAAACTGGTGTCAAGGCTTGTAGAGACTTTCAATAACGACAAGGTTGCGATGATCGTTTTTGCAGGAGAGGCTTTTACTCAGTTGCCTATTACAAGCGACTATATCTCAGCAAAGATGTTTCTTGAAACAATTTCGCCTTCACTTATCAGTACTCAAGGTACAGACTTGCGTGGCGCAATAGATCTGGCTATGAAGAGTTTTACTCCAAACGAAGGGGTGGGGCGTGCCATTGTGCTTATCACCGACGGTGAAAACCACGAAGGAGGTGCAGTAGAAGCTGCCAAGGCTGCAGCCGACAAAGGTATAAGAGTGTTTGTTTTGGGTGTAGGTTCGCCCGACGGATCACCTATTCCGATAGAAGGTACAAATGATTTCCGACGTGACAAGGATGGAAACGTTGTGGTTACGAAGCTCAACGAACAGATGTGTCAGGAAGTGGCAAAAGCCGGAAACGGAATGTATGTGAGGGTGGACAATACTAACAATGCGGAAAGAGCATTGAATGCTGAAATAAACAAACTTGCTAAATCAGATGTAGAAACTCAGATTTATACTGAATTTGATGAGCAGTTTGATGTGTTGGCCTGGTTGGCGATTATACTTCTGGTTGCCGATATATTGTTGCTGAATAAGAAGAACGCCTTTTTCAAGAACGTGAAACTTTTTAAACAGGATTGAGTATGTGGAATATGAAAGCTTATTTTATAGGAACACTGTTATTGGCATCGGCAGTGGCAAGTGCCCAAAAGACTGACAGAGATTATCTGAGAACCGGTAACAAACTTTATAATGACAGCTTGTTTGTAAAGGCTGAAATAGATTACAGAAAAGCTCTTGAGATTAATCCGAAGTCGACTGATGCAATGTATAATCTGGGAAATTCTCTTCTTATGCAACAAAAGGGCAAGGAAGCGATGGAACAGTTTCAGTCTGCATCAAAACTAGAGAAAGACAAGAACAGACTGGCCCACATATATCATAATATGGGGGTTATTCTTCAGTCTTCAAAACAGTTGCCACAATGTATCGAAGCTTACAAGGAGTCTTTGAGAAACAATCCTAAGGATGATGAGACTCGTTATAATCTTGTTCTTGCTCAGAAACAGTTGAAGGACCAGCAGCAACAACAGCAGAATCAAGACCAGCAGAAAGAACAAAAACAGGATCAGAAAAAAGACGATAATGAACAGAACAAAGATCAGCAAGACCAAAAACAGCAGCAGCAACAGCAGAATCAGCAGCAACAACAGCAGAACAAGGACGAAATGTCGAAGGAAAATGCTGAACAGCTTCTGAGAGCTGCAATGCAGGACGAAAAGAATGTGCAGGACAAGGTGAAGAAACAGATACAGGTGAGAGGCAAGAAACTTGAAAAAGACTGGTAGCAGATTTGGTTTCCGGTTTCTTATGGCTGGTAGTTTCTATTTGAAACTGAAGTATTTAAGAATAGATTAATTATAATTATGTATAAAATGAGAAAATGTTTTTTCTTGATATTGATGGTTTTCGTCACTCTACAGACTTGGGCCAAAGATGATGTTACACTAAGGGCATCGGCACCAGATGTTGTGGTGAGTGGCGATCAGTTCCGACTGACATACACCGTCAATACTCAAGATGTAAAAGATTTCCTGGCCCCTCAGGCAAAGGGATTTGAGGTCTTGATGGGACCGAGCCGTTCTCAGCAGAGCAGCACGCAAATCATTAATGGAAAAGTTTCTTCTTCGCGTTCTATCACTTATACTTATATATTGATGGCAGGTGCTGAAGGTACTTACAACATCCCAGCAGCAAGTATAGAGGTGGATGGCGAGAAAATATTCTCTAATTCATTGTCTATAAAGGTTCTGCCTAAGGACAAGGAAGATAACGGAGGAAACGGACAAAGTGGAACTTCGCCTTCACGCAATCAGGCAGCTTCGGGAAAAATAAATGCAAGCGATTTGTTTATACTTGCTACTGCAAGCAAGACTAAGGTGCACGAGCAGGAAGCTATCCTGGTGACATATAAAGCGTACACTACTGTAGACTTAAGAGAATTGTTGGGAAAAATGTCCGACCAGCAGGGATTCTTTATACAAGAAGTGGAATTGCCTGAGCAGAAGTCTTTCAGCCTTGAACACTATAAAGGAAGAAACTACAATACAGTGGTTTACAGGCAGTATGTTTTGTTCCCTCAAAAAACGGGCAGAATGGAAATACCAGCTGTGACATTCGATGCTGTAGTAGCACAGAGGGTAGCAGTTTCGGATGATCCGTTTGATGTATTCTTCAATGGCGGAGGGTATGTGCAGGTTCAGAAAAAGATAGTTGCTCCTAAAATCGTGATAAACGTAGATCCTCTTCCTGCCAAACCGTCAGGATTCTCTGGAGGGGTAGGTTCATTCAAGATTAACTCAAGTATCAGCACCACCGAACTTAAGGCTAATGATGCTGTGACTATCAAACTGACTATAAGTGGTACTGGGAATATGAAACTTGTCGGTGCTCCTGAAGTGAAGTTCCCTGCCGATTTTGAAATATACGATCCTAAGATTGTTGATAACTTCGAGCTTACTTCTAACGGACTTAGCGGAACAAAAACAATTGAATATCTGGCAATCCCCCGTCATCCGGGACAATTCAAAATTCCTGCTGTCGAATTCAAGTATTTTGATATTCAGTCTAAGACCTACAAGACTCTTACTACAGAATCATATAATCTGAATGTTGCAAAAGGCAGCGGCAGTGAGCCTTCGCAGCAGGTGGTATCAAACTATACAAACAAAGAGAATGTAAAAGTTCTTGGCACAGATATTCTCTTCATAAAGACAGGCAGCTCGGACTTGTCTGTTAAAGGAAAGTTTTTTTATGGAACCACTGCATATTATCTGTGGTATATCATTCCTTTGCTTCTTTTTGTCATATTTGTGATAATATATAGGAAGAAGGCTATAGAGAATGCCAATGTTGCCAGAGTAAAGACAAAGAAAGCTAATAAAGTAGCTGCCAAACGCATGAAACTAGCAGGGAAACTGCTCGTAGAAAAGAAAGTTAATGAGTTTTATGATGAAGTATTGAAGGCTTTGTGGGGATATATAAGTGATAAACTGAGTATTCCTGTTTCTAAACTTTCGAAGGATAATATAGAGTCGGAACTCTCAAACTATGGAGTTGATGATGAACAAATAAAAGCATTCATTGATGCCCTCAACGAGTGTGAGTTTGCCAGATATGCTCCGGGAAATCAGAGCGAGGCAATGGATAAGGTTTATTCTGCATCCATAGATGTTATTAGCAAAATGGAAAATAGTATTAAACATTAAATCATTTAAGGAGTATTTATGATGAGAAAGATTTCGGTATTGATATTACTTCTTACAGGGTTGGTCTTATCGGTGTCGGCTGCAACCAAGGCCGAAGCCGACAAGGCTTATCAGGAAAATAATTTCAAAGGTGCTATCAAAATGTACGAAAGCATACTTGACGAAGGTAAGGAATCGGCAGCTCTGTATTATAACCTTGGCAACAGTTACTACAAGGACAATAACATTTCTAAAGCCATACTAAATTATGAAAGGGCATTGTTGCTTTCTCCGGACGATGAGGATATCCGATATAATCTGGAAATGGCAAAGAGCAAGACCGTTGATAAGGTTGTTCCTAAAAGTAAGGTGTTTATAGTTACATGGGTTAATGGCATAAGGGATATGATGAGCGAATCGGCATGGGCAGAGTATGCCATCATGTTCTTTATATTGTTCATTGTTGCACTTTGTTGCTATATCTTCGGAAAGAAGATTGTAGTAAAGAAAGTAGGCTTTACAGCTGCTTTGGCTTTTCTGTGTATGACACTGGTTTCGCATATGTTTGCAGGTGCACAGAAAGAAAAGATGGTTGTTCGTAATGCTTCCATAGTAATGCAGTCGTCTGTAACTGCCAAAAGTACACCAAATGAAAGTGGTACAGACCTGTTTGTACTGCACGAAGGTACTAAGGTATTTATTGAGGATGGCTCTATGAAAGATTGGAAAGAAGTAAGCCTTGAAGACGGTAGTAGAGGATGGGTACCAGCACAAAGCATAGAGCAGATATAGAAAATATTTTAGAAAACGATTTATTTAGATTAATAAAAAGTAACAACTTGTTTATTTGACGTCGGCAGTCATTGCCTTCAAGCATGATTACATCTGACTTAATATTTTTCAAATATGGATATACAGCAATTGATAAGTTTCGACCAACATTTATTGTTGAGCCTTAATGGTAGCGATTCCTTGTTTTGGGATGGCTTTATGTGGATTGTCACTAGTACCAAAACATGGATACCGGCAGCTTTAACTTTGCTGTATATCATTTTCAAAAATAACAAATGGCAGCAGGGAGTACTGATTATATTCATGATTGCTCTTGTTATTTTATTGGCAGACCAGACGGCTTCAGGTATATGCAAACCGTTCTTTGCCCGATACAGACCCACTCACGACCCTGAAATAATGTATTTGGTAGATACGGTAAACAATTACAGAGGAGGACTATATGGCTTTATATCAAGTCATGCTTCGAATACTTTTGGAGTGGCAATGCTCATATCTCTGATAGTGGGAAATACATGGCTGACTATTACAATGTTTCTTTGGGCTGCTATACCTACATATTCCAGAATATATTTGGGAGTACATTATCCTGGAGATATATTCTTTGGAGCTATAGACGGCCTCATTTGTGGAGTACTGGTCTTTCTGCTATATAGATTTATATGTAGAAGATTCTTCACTCAACAAAGGTATATATCCGCTCAGTATACTCAAAACGGATATAGTGTACAAAGTATAGGAGTTCTGACATTGGTGCTGCTGTTGACCTATTTTTTTGCAGTGATATGGGGGATGATGGTATCAAAAAACATGTATTTTTGAAAATATATAGATTAAGATAACAAATAAAGCAAGTATTACTTGTTTTTCTTATAAAAATAGTATACATTTATAATCGATAAGAAAAACATAATCTTTTAATACTTAAAAAATCAGAAATCTATGACTAAAACAATTACTTTCAACGAACTCAGAAATATCAAAGATTCATTGCCAGAAGGCAGTATGCACAGAATTGCAGACGAACTTAATGTAAGTGTAGAAACAGTCAGAAACTTTTTTGGAGGACAGAACTTCAAGGACGGCAAATGCGTGGGAATCCATATGGAACCAGGTCCTGATGGTGGACTTGTGATTCTGGATGATACTGTAGTTTTGGACAAAGCCCTTGATATACTTAAGGAAGAAATGAACAAGTGATTCATTCATTTGATATAGCTATAATGGTTATTATATATAAGTAATAACTGTTATAGCTATTATTGTTTTATGGAATTTTATGTGGAACCTAAAAAACTGGTTATATGGAAGAAGAAAAATTTGTAACATTAGCTATCCTTACTTATTCTAAGGCTCAGATACTTAAGAATGTATTGGAAAACGAGGGTATAGAAGCCTATATACATAATGTAAATCTTATTCAGCCCGTAATATCTTCTGGCGTGAGAATCAGAATAAAAGAAAGTGATTTGCCTCATGCTTTGAGTATCATAGAAAGTGCAACATGGCTTGCAGACGATGTTCTTAATGAGAATACCACTATAATGGAGAAACGCAAAAGCAATACGATACTTATACCTATAGATTTCTCAGAGAATTCTTTCAAGGCTTGTAAGTTTGGATTTAATTTTGCTGCACAGATAAGGGCTGATGTCGTCCTTATGCATGTATATTTTAGCCCTCTGTACATGCCAAGCCTACAATATGTTACTGAAGGTTGCGGAATACCGTATGAAGCCGAAATGGGAGTAAAGAGCATGATGGATTCTGTTCACGAACATTTTAAGTTGATAACAGAGAAGATAAACAAGATGATTGCTGACTCTGAACTTCCAGATGTGAAATTCAAATGCATATTGAGGGAAGGAATTCCGGAAGAGGAGATAATATCTTATGCAAAGGAAGAAAAGCCTCTGATGATTGTGATTGGCACGAGAGGAGAGAGTGCACTGGAATATGGTATAATGGGAAGTGTAACAGCAGAAGTTATAGAGAGGAGTCCGGTTTTTGTTTATTCTATACCTCAAGAAGCTGTCATCTCAAAATTCAGTGATATAAAGAAGGTTGTTTTCATGACTAGCTTCGACCAAAGGGATTTGGTTGCTTTCGATTCTCTTATAACTGCTTTTAAGGATTATGACATTGAGATTTGTTTCATTCATATAAATTCTACAGAGAGCAAGAGGACATGGAATGAGATAAGGCTTACTGGAATAAAGGAATATTTTCACAAGCAATACCCTAATCTGAATATAAACTACAATCTGGTGGAAGAAAGTTCATTCTTTACAAATCTTGATGATTTTGTGAAAAACGAAAATATAGATGTTTTGTGTGTCACAAATTACAAGAGAAATGTATTTGCCCGCCTGTTTAATCCAAGTGTGGCAAAACGAATGATTTTCCATTCTAAAACTCCTATACTAATTATAAAATGAGATAATATCACATAAAAAAGAGAGTATTATTGTAATACTCTCTTTTTTATGTGACCGCGACAGGATTCAAACCTGTAACCGGCTGATCCGTAGTCAGCTACTC
>JAHHQV010000068.1 GCA_020026175.1 Phocaeicola sp.
AATCATGAGTTGGATAAATGCCGTTTTAAAACTTTTGCGTAACTTCGCAGAACAACTTTTCAAAGCGTCGGTTACGATTTCCTCATATTGGTCAAGTGCTGTTTTATTCATTGCTTTAATGTGTGGTAGAATACCATTAAAGATACTGAAAATCAGCCACTTGACCTATTTTATTCTGCTAAATTTTATTAATTAACGTGTTTATTTTCAACGGATTAGCTACAAATTTAACGAAGTATTATATATAAATGTATAACCTGGAGTATCACATAATAGAGAAAGTGGATATGACGATTCATACTATTGTAATTGATGATGGAATGACAAAAGGAGTGGAATGTCAGTAGTTTATGTCCTTTTTTCAGCCAATTTGTCAGTTTGTCTGTCTGTAAATGTTTTTTTTATTTATGGCACAAGGTTTGTTTATATATAGACGTAGCGCAAAGCTACGGAAATAACTTAATTTGATAATAATAAAAAAAAGATATAATTATGGGAAAGATTATTGGTATAGACTTAGGAACAACTAACTCATGTGTTTCAGTTTTCGAAGGAAACGAACCAGTTGTAATTTCTAATAGCGAAGGTAAGCGTACTACTCCATCAGTAGTAGGGTTCGTTGACGGTGGTGAACGTAAGATTGGTGATCCGGCAAAACGTCAGGCTATTACAAACCCAACTCGTACAGTTTACTCTATTAAGCGTTTTATGGGTGAAACTTACGAACAGGTTTCAAAAGAAGTTTCTCGTGTACCTTACAAGGTAGTAAAAGGTGACAATAACACTCCACGTGTAGATATTGACGGACGTCTTTATACTCCACAGGAAATATCAGCAATGATTCTTCAGAAAATGAAGAAAACAGCCGAAGATTATTTAGGACAGGAAGTGACAGAAGCTGTCATTACAGTTCCTGCATACTTCTCAGACTCACAGCGTCAGGCTACTAAAGAAGCTGGACAGATTGCAGGTCTTGAAGTAAAACGTATTGTAAACGAACCGACTGCTGCAGCACTTGCATATGGTGTTGACAAGTCGAATAAAGATATGAAAGTTGCAGTATTCGACCTTGGTGGTGGTACTTTCGATATTTCTATCCTTGAATTTGGTGGCGGAGTGTTCGAAGTATTGTCAACAAATGGTGATACTCACCTTGGAGGTGACGATTTCGACCAGGTAATCATCGACTGGTTGGTTCAAGAATTCAAGAACGACGAAGGTGCAGACTTGACTCAGGATCCTATGGCAATGCAGCGTTTGAAAGAAGCAGCTGAAAAGGCTAAGATAGAATTGTCTTCTTCTACTTCTACAGAAATCAACTTGCCATACATCATGCCAGTTGCAGGAGTTCCAAAACACTTGGTAAAGACTCTTACTCGTGCTAAATTCGAACAGTTGGCTCACGGCTTGATTCAGGCTTGTCTCGAACCATGTAAGCGTGCAATGAACGATGCAGGTTTGAACAATGCTGACATTGACGAAGTTATCTTGGTAGGTGGTTCTTCACGTATCCCTGCAGTTCAGAAGTTGGTAGAAGACTTCTTCGGCAAGGCTCCTTCTAAGGGTGTAAATCCAGACGAAGTAGTTGCAGTAGGTGCAGCTGTTCAGGGTGCCGTTTTGACAGACGAAATCAAAGGTGTGGTTCTTCTTGACGTAACTCCATTGTCAATGGGTATCGAAACAATGGGTGGCGTAATGACTAAGTTGATTGACGCCAACACTACAATTCCTTGCAAGAAGAGTGAAGTATTCTCTACTGCTGCCGACAACCAGACAGAAGTAACAATTCACGTACTTCAGGGTGAACGTCCTATGGCTGCACAGAACAAGTCAATCGGTCAGTTCAACTTGACAGGTATTGCTCCAGCTCGTCGTGGTGTACCTCAGATTGAAGTAACATTCGATATTGATGCCAATGGTATCTTGAAGGTTTCTGCAAAAGATAAAGCAACAGGTAAGGAACAGGCTATCCGTATCGAAGCATCATCAGGCTTGAGCAAGGAAGAAATTGAAAAGATGAAAGCAGAAGCAGAAGCTAATGCAGAAGCTGATAAGAAAGAAAAAGAACGTATCGACAAACTGAACCAGGCAGACAGCTTGATTTTCTCTACAGAAAATCAGTTGAAAGACCTTGGCGACAAGTTGCCGGCAGATAAGAAAGCTCCTATCGAAGCAGCTCTTCAGAAATTGAAAGATGCTCACAAGGCACAGGATTTGGCTGGTATCGATGCTGCAAGTGCAGAACTTCAGTCAGCTTTCCAGGCTGCAAGTGCTGAAATGTATGCTCAGACAGGCGGTCAGGGTGCTCAGGCAGGTCCTAACGCTGGTCAGGCTAACAATGGCGGTGCTTCTGACAAGGGTGATGTACAGGATGCAGACTTTGAGGAAGTAAAATAATTATCGATAAACAACGATAAATATTCATAGGAAAAGGTGTGAAACTCAATGGGTTTCGCACCTTTTTTTGTTTATAGAGTTTATGATTGCCATGTGTTTTTATAAACTTCTTTATATATTACTTTCGAGAAAAGATGTTTCACCGTCATTATTATACCTCTTTTTAAAACGCCTAGTCATTCAAATCAAAGCGCTTTGTCGTTCGATGAAGAACGCTTAGGCGTTTAAAAAAAATGCCGTAGAGGAGTTTTTTTGTTATTTATGATGATATTCAAGGTCTTTTGTTATAGAATATTTTTTTTGATGTTTCATAAATATGTTTTAGGTATGTAACATAAAAAGTTATGTGCTTTCTTCCTTTTTGTATAGTTATTAAAATGATTTATTTATAAAACGAAAAACTGATTTTTTTTAAAGAATGTTTGCTTATTAAAATAAAATAATTATATTTGCAGCGGTGAAAACAAAAGATAAAATATAAATGACCGGCGAGGTAGAGTATTTGTCGGCTTTATTATACATAAAGACTAAACTTTTTAATTGTAGAAAAATATTTGATACTGGGAATTTCTACAACATGACTGGACAAACTAAACTAAAAAAACAAAAAACTAAACTATAATATTTAATACAAAAACAAGCCTATATTAACAAAAACTAAACCTTTAAGCAATTAGACAAAAAAGAAAAGAACACTAAAAAACTAAACTATCGTTAAGGGAAATACTATCATTGTGATTATTCAAATTCCCTATTTCGTAACAAAAAAATCAGTGTATATAATGAGTTGTAAATCCGGATTTTACGGGTGTATACTTTCTGTACAGGATTTTTTAAGTAAATCTAATATTAATTATTTAAAATGAGAACTAAAGTTTCTAGACGAATTTATGGAAGCTTGGGCTTAGCTATGCTATGTGCTCCATTACCAGTTTTTGCCTTAAACAGGGCAAATCCGCACGAAAGTGTTGTAACTGAAGTTGCTGAGATGGCAAACAACATGTCGGCCAGTGTTAATTCTGTTAATCAGACTTTGAAGAAACGTACCGTAACAGGTAGCGTTACAGATGCATCCGATGGTACCCCGATTATAGGTGCCAATATCATTATCAAGGGAACTACCACAGGTGTCATTACTGATATGGACGGTAATTTTACTATTGACGTAACCAGTAAGGATGTTTTGGAGGTGAGTTATATCGGTTATAAGACAAGAAAGGTTGCCGTGGGCGATCTTGGTATTATAAGCATTAAACTTTCGTCGGACAATGAGATGCTTGATGAAGTGGTAGTAGTAGGTGCCGGAACTCAGAAAAAAGTAAGTGTAACAGGTTCTATTACTAGTGTGAAGGGAACTTCGCTTGTTACTCCGTCTTCTTCGCTTACAAATGCTTTTGCCGGAAAGCTGGCAGGTGTGATTTCTACCACTTCCAGCGGTGCTCCTGGAGAGTCTGCACAATTCTACATTCGTGGTATTGGTACTTTTGGCGGACGTGCCACACCTCTTATAATGCTGGATGATGTTGAGATTTCCGCTGCCGACCTTAATAGTATCCCTGCCGAAACAATAGAGAGCTTTTCTATCCTTAAAGATGCTTCCGCCACTGCTATATATGGTGCGCGTGGTGCCAATGGGGTGATGCTAATCACAACAAAGAGCGGTAAGGAAAATGAAAGGACACAGGTGAACGTGACAGTGGAGAATGCTTTTAATGTGATGACCAATTTCCCTGATTTCGTGGATGGTGCTACATGGATGCAGATGTATAACGAAGCACAGACCACACGTAATCCCGGTATGACTCCAAAATACAGCAATGACATGATAGAGAATACAAGGTTGGGTACGAATCCGTATATGTTTCCTGACGTGAATTGGAATAAGGTGATTTTCCGTGATATGGCCATGAGTCAGAGGGCTAATATCAATGTTCAGGGAGGTGGCTCGAAAGCCACATACTACATGAGTATTCAGGCCAATCATGATTCGGGGCTTCTTAATACAAAGAAGGTTTATTCGTGGAACAACAATATCAACAACTGGTCTTATAACTTCCAGAATAATATACGCTATAAACTTACTTCAACTACTACTGTGGATCTTAGGATGAATGCGCAGATAAAGAACGAGCAAGGACCTAACTATAATCCTAAAGATCTCTTTGCAATGACCTTGAAGGCTAATCCAATTAATTTCCCTGTTACATACCCTGCACAGGAAGGCGATACACACATACGCTTCGGTAACAGTATCCTTACTGGAGAAAACCTTCGTACCAACCCTTATGCTTTTATGCTTTCTTCGTATAAGCAGTATCAGACTAATGTGCTAAACACGTCATTGAAAGTTACTCAGGATTTTGATTTTATTACAAAAGGACTTAAGGCTACTGCCTTGATAAACTTCAAGAACTGGTCGGCCAATAGTTATAACCGTACAATACAGCCTTATTATTATAGAATAAAGGATGGCAGTTTCAATCCTGAAACAGGAGAGTATGCTTTGGAGAGGGTAGGATCTTCGGGTACAGATTATATAGCAGAGTCTGGTATTACAAAATTAGGTGACAATACATTCTTCCTACAGTTCACGATTGATTATCAGAGGCGTTTTGGTAAACATAATATAGGTGGAATGTTGCTGTATATGCAGAGGGAATACAAGAATGATGTATTGCCAAGCAGAAACCAAGGATTCTCTGGACGTTTTACATACGATTATGACCAAAGGTATCTGGCGGAAATTAATTTTGGTTATAATGGTACGGAGCGTTTGGGCAAAGGCGATAGATTTGAATTCTTCCCTGCAATTTCTTTAGGATGGGTTATCTCTAACGAAAAATTTTTCGAGCCTCTTACAAAGGCCGTTTCTTCTTTGAAGTTGAGAGGTTCGTATGGTCTAGTAGGTAGTGATGAAACAGGTCCTGCCGATTCTCCACATTTCTTGTATATCGACAATGTCAATGTAATAGGTGATAAAAGACCTGGATTTACGGTGGGAGAGAACTTGAATGTTTCCAAATGGGGACCTGAAATGTTGCAATATGCTGTTATAAATGGTGGATGGGAACGAGTGAAGAAACTTGATGTCGGTTTTGATATTGAACTCTTCCGTCAGCTTAGTATGACATTCGACTTCTTTTACGACAAGCGATACAATATCCTTCTACATCGCGAAACTTGGCCACAGTCTTTAGGCTTTCATAATGCAAAACCTTGGACCAATAAAGGTAAGGTAGATAACTGGGGATATGAATTTAGTGCTACTTGGAGCAAGAGAATTAATAAAGATCTAGCTATGGAACTGAGGGGGAATTTCACTTATACGCAAAACAAATATGTCGATATAGATGAACCTGCTTTCCCTTATACATGGCAGACTTCTACAGGAAAACCTTTGAGCAGGCAGGTTGGATATATTGCCGAAGGTTTGTTTAAGAGTCAGGAGGAAATAGACAACAGTCCATTGCAGAATCTTGGTAGCACACCAATGGTTGGTGATATTAAGTATCGTGATGTTAATGGAGACAAGGCTATTACCGAAGAAGATAAAGTCATGATTTCTGAATATGGCCAGGTACCTCGAATACAGTATGGTCTTGGTTTGAATGTCGATTACAAGAACTTTAATTTTGGTGTGTTCTTCAATGGTTCTGCTATGAGGGACATTATGATTAGTGGGATAACTCCTTTCGGGCAAAATGATAATAATGTTATGCAGTTTATAGCTGATGACTATTGGACTGAGGAAAATCAGAATTTCAATGCCTCATATCCGCGTTTGGGACTTACAGATTCACAGATTGCAAATAACATGGCAGGAAGTACTTTCTGGATGAGAAATGGTAATTTCTTACGATTCAAGACATTGGAAATAGGTTATCGCTTCAGCCATGCTCGTGTGTATTTCAGTGGTAACAATCTGTTTGTGTTCAGTCCTTTCAAATTGTGGGATCCTGAATTGAGCTGGAACAGCTATCCTTTGCAGCGTACTTTCAATATTGGTGTTCAACTTAACTTCTAAACTTTTACTAAGATGAAAAATTTAAGAAAAATAAAAAATATAGCTCTTTTTTCTCTTGCTATGGGATGTGTTACTACATCTTGTGATTATCTTGATATAGTTCCGCCCGAACAGGCTGGACTGCCAGATGCTACAAAAGATGCTGAAGCTACTCTTGGGTTCCTTTTTTCTTGTTATTCGGGAGTGAACTCTTGTAGTCCGTTCAGCTATGGTAGACTGGAGGCTGGATGTGATGAATATGTATTGCCTCAGCTATGGGGAACTGGTTCGCAGAAAATTACATGGGATACTAATACTGCTGCTACTATGGCAGATGGATGGAGATGGGGAGATATATATAGATTTATAGGTCAGTGCCACTTGTTTATGAATCAGATAGATAATGCAAGAGGTGTTACTGACGAGCAGAAGAAGCAGTGGAGTGCAGAGGTTCAATTCCTTTTGGCATATTATCACATGCAGGCTTTGGTTATATATGGTCCATGTCCTATAAATGACCATTATATCGATTTGACTACAAATGAAAAGGATTTTCCTGGAAGAAGTCATTTCGATTATGTTGTAAAGTGGGTTTGCGATAAGTTTGATGAGGCTGTAGAGATGGGACTGCCTGCCACACGTAGCGGTGATGAATGGGGACGTGCAACTTCAGTAATGGCCAAGGCTCTCAAGGCGAGATTGCTTGTATATGCTGCTTCTCCCTTGTGGAACGGCGATTTTCCTGACATAGACTGGAAGAACAAGAACTTTGAAACTCCTGAATATGGTCTGGAACTTGTAAGTCATAATTATGATGAAGGAAAATGGAACAAGGCTCTGAAGGCTTGTATCGAAGCTAAGGAGGCAGCAGAAGAGGCTGGGCACAAGTTGTTCCAACTGGAAGACTCGGAAACTTTGAGGAAAAACTCTAAGATAGAATTGCCGTATGTACCTTTGATGGATGGACAAAGCGGTCGGGATGCTGCTAAGGATGAAGATTTCAAGAAGCATGTCCTACTGATGCGTTATGTGGTTGCTACAAGGTTTGACGAGGGTAACCGTGAAACAATTTGGGGAATAGCAGACCAAAGTGATATCCTTATAGGTAGCCTTCCTCATAGGGTCATAAAGAATAATCAGGGAGTATGGCGTGCCGGCTATTCAGGCGTTTCTCCTACACTTAATGCCGTGGAACGTTTCTATACAGAAAACGGTGAACTGCCTTCTAAGGATGAAAAATATTATCCAAAGTCGGAGTGGTTTCAGAGGGCTGGTGCTACAGGTAGTGATTTGCGCAAGGATATTATCAAACTCAACACCAGAAGAGAACCGCGCTTTTATGCCTGGATAGCATTCGACGGTGGTGATATGGGAAGCCGTATTATGGGAGGTAAACCTTTGACTTTAGACTTCAAGAATAATGAAATGCATGGATTCAATACTTCTTTATTCAATAGAGATAATAATGTAACCGGTTATCTTAATCAGAAATATTTCGAACCGTCTTTTGCTTGGTATGCTTCATCGGAGACATCTCAGTCAAAACCTCGTCCGCTTGTAAGAATGGCTGAACTGTATCTCAATCTTGCAGAGTGTTATGCAGCATTGAAACAAGACGAAAAGGCTATTGAAATGCTTAATCCTATAAGAAACAGAGCTGGTATAAGGTCATTGACTTCAGGGGACTTGTCGAAGATGAGTGCTATGGAGTGGGTAAGAAATGAGCGTGCAGTGGAATTCTGGGCAGAAGGACACAGATATTACGATATAAGACGCTGGATGATTGCTAAGGATGTGATGGCGAGCGGTGTTAGAAAAGGACTTAATGCAGAGGTCGAAAGCCCTTCGTTTGAGGTTTTCAATACTCCAGTTGAAATAAAGCAGCCGTTTAAATGGACAGATAGAATGTATCTGGTTCCGTTGTTCTCTAATGAAGTTTATAAAAACCCGCAATTTGTACAGGCTCCTGGATATTAATGGATAGATTGTACTTTAAAATAATATTGAAAATATGAAAAAAATTTTTTTATTGACTTTTTTAGTCGGATTGACATTCTTTTTTGCAGGATGTGAAACTTATGAAGATTTATTTCCGGAAGAGTATCATGTAGTCCTTAATTTTAAAGATGGTATGGAAAAAGAAGTAGAACTTTCTTTGGAGGGGGCTACAACCGAAGTTGGCGTTTCTGTAATGAAAACCGGCAGTGAAGATAATTCTGTTGCCAGCGGATTGGTGGAAGTTATGAGTGAAGAGGACTTCAAGGCTATAGCTGAAAAGTATAATATAAAAGGTGTTTTCCTCGCTCCTGAATTTTATACCTTGAATAATAATGAACTGTCGTTTACAGGTGATGAGTCTTATAAGTTTGTAAATGTTTCTCTGAAAAACGATGAAATAAAGGCTTTGACCAAGAAAAATATCGACAAGGTTGCATTGCCTTTGAAACTGTCGAGTACAGATGCTACTGTTAATACCAACATGGTTATTATATTGGTAGAATTAAGTTGATGTATCTTTTGAACAAACAATAATCTGATAGGATGATGAAAAATATTTCGTTTATATTTATTACTCTTTCCTTTTCAGCCAGTCTTGTTTTAGGAGCTTGCTCTGATAAAGAAGATATAAAGGAATCGCCTGAGGCTCCACAACCGGAGTCTCAGGAAATACCGGGCATTGATATAGATATAGAAAAGGATAGCTTGATTGTACCTATAGGTGGCAAGGCAAGTGAAGCTCAGAAGGGCAATGGTATAGAAAACTCTTGGGATGGTAAGTTCGTTTCGGATAATGCACAGCCTTATCATTCTATATGGGGGCAGAAAGCAGCTTTCCCAGTTGTATTAGACTATTATTTTGCTACTGAAACAGAGATAGACTATATAGTTTATCACACCCGTTCTGGTAATGGTAATTTTGGTGAAGTGGATGTTCTGGTTTCTACAGACGAAAATCATGAGAAGTTTGAGAAAGTGAGAAGTTGTGATTTCCGAATGAAAGACTCTCCTTCGAAAATATCTTTTGATGAAACACGAAAAATTACGGCAGTACGTTTTGAAGTGAAAAGCGGACTGGGAGATTTTGTCAGCTGCGACGAAATGCAGTTCTTTAAACTGAATGACGGTAAGAAACTTGATAGAGACCTGTTGAAGGTTTTTACAGATATCACATGTTCGGCATTAAGGGACGATGTAGCCGATGCTGATATAGATGTCTTGCCTGAGTATTTCAAGTATCTTGCAAATGCTTTCAGGGGTGATACGTATGATGCTTATCAGAAAGAGTTCAGAATAAGGGATTATAGTCCTTATAGCTTTAGTGAGGAATGGGCTCAGACTCTTATGACAAAAAAATATGGTAACCTTGACAATCCTACTGGTATTTCGGTAAATAAGGATGATGAAATAGTGGTTCTGGTGGGAGATACATATGGACAGGATTTGTCTTTGCAGTGCATTTGGGAGTCGGGCAATGAATATAAGCAGACTAATGTAAAAGGTGATTCTTATCTGTTGAGCCCTGGTGTCAATAAGATAAAGATGAAAGGACAGGGGCAGCTGTTTGTTATGTATAATTCGGATTTGGCTTCCGAGAATGCCAAGCCTGTGAAAATTCATATTCCGTTAGGAAGTGGAGAGGTTACGGGCTTTTTCGACCTGAAGGAACATAAGACGGATGAAAAGTATAAAGAACTGCTGTCTAAAGCCAGTCATAAGTATTTCTGTGTAAGGGGAGAAAGGATAATGTTCTATTTCCATACATCAAAGATGAAGGAGTTTGTTCCAAATGAAATACTTTCTGCCATAAATCTTTGGGATGATATAATAGGATGGCAACAGGAACTGATGGGTATAAGTGATGTGCGTCCATCGAAATTCAACAATCATATCTTTGCCATTTCGCCCGAAGGCAGCTATATGTGGGCTTCCGATTATTGTGTGGGATTTGTATATACTTATCTTAACAATATCCTTTTGAAGGACAATGTAATGGCTGCTAAGGATAATGCTTGGGGACCTGGGCATGAAATAGGGCATATACATCAGTTGGCTATTGACTGGCCAAGCAGCACAGAGTCGTCTAACAATCTTTTCTCGAACTATATATTGTATAAATTAGGCAAATACTGTTCTCGTGGTACAGAGTTGTCTTTGCCTAAATATGCTGATAATTGTGTCAGAAATGAAAAAGGAGAAATAACAAAGCAAACGTTGGTTTCGGCCCATTGTGTGTATAATCGTCCGTGGTGGGACTTTGGCGGTGGACATCAAGGAGAGAATACCGAACTTCATATGCGTATGAACTGGCAGTTGTGGAATTATTATCACAGGTGCGGACATAATACTGAGTTTTGGCCTAAATTGTTCAAACTAATGCGCGACAATCGTACTAACTCTTCTAATATAGGTGAGAAGCAACTGCTCTTTGCCAAAATGGCAAGCGAAGCTGCGCAAGAAGATCTTACTGAATTTTTCGAAATGTGGGGATTCTTTGTTCCTACAGATACAATTGTAGAACAGTATGGCAGCTATACAATGAAGGTGACTGACGAAATGGTGAAAAAGACTAAGGACTTTATGAAAAAGTTCTCAAAGAAGGCAGCTCCTTTCTATTATATAGAAGACAGAAAGAGAGATGATGTAGGATTGGATACAACTCCACCTGATGTAGGGTATTATTCTCAGTTTGAAAAAGGCAAGATGAAACCAATATCAAAGGAAGTGAAGGTAGAAGTTTCTGGCAAGAATGTTACTGTAACCGACGGTGAAGAGGCTGTGGCATTCGAAGTCTATCAAAATGGCAAAATGGTGTATTTCTCTACTTTCTTTAAGTTCGAACTGCCCGATACGGTTACTGGCGATGGTATTACCTTTAAGGCTGTATCAGCCGACGGCAAACGTGTAGATATGAAAACCAGTAAATGAAT